>NZ_JBJHHG010000070.1:0-1064 GCF_045257065.1 Enterobacter sp. PP-008-ECC_S150
TAACCATTCCTGGCATCGGTAAACTGGCACAGAAAGGTACCAATGGTGCTCTCCCGATTGAGCAGGGCGGTACCGGGGAAACAACGGCAGCGGGTGCCCGTGCTGGAATTGGACTTAAAAACGGGTTCCCTATTGCAGAATACAACGCTACAAATGAAACGGTTATAGATAATTTAGTTGCGAAAATGCGCGGTTTTAGTCTGGCCACAATTCAAAATAGTGGGCAAATGACAGGGGAATTTTATGAAATTCCACAGTCTGCTCCAACTTTATGGGTAGGAGCAAATGACACCTGGTTTCTGATGAGTGTTCATTATCTCACTCGTGGTATTCGTATTATGTCTGGGTATGGTACTGCCGGGGTAACTACAACAAGGCTTCTACTTGATAATCTTACAACGACAGTAGATGCGAATGGTTTCATTAAGAAAGCCTCTCCCATAGCCAGGCTTACAGACAATCCTGAAATTATGCCAGCAAGTTTTCTGGAGGATTTTCAGCTGTCAGGATATGCGGGTACGAACTGTGAAGCTGAAGGGGTGACAGCTGAAAAGCTATCGACAGGAGTCTATGAGGTTCGCGGAGCAAAAGGACTGTGTAGCGAAGGATGGACACTGGAAGTTCCACAGGATGAAAACGGGAATCGTTTGTGTTTTGTCACCACGGAAACATCAGAAAATGGAACAGTCACAGTTCACGTCTTCAAACGTCGTTTCGATATTGATAGTGCAATGATAGTCGCAGGTGAGCCTATGGATATTCCGTCTGGACGCTGGATAGATCTGCGTCTAGAAATGCCAGAAAACAGCGCCTGGAATCAACGCCATAAAGAGGCGATGGAAAAAGAGCCTCAGGAGCCAGCTTCGTGAAGAAAGCCGCCGCCCGTCATATGCAAGAACGGGCGACGGCTGGTTTGCTGAGTGTTCATGCCCGAGCAAACATCGGGAATATTATCCGAACAAGATTTACAGGCCAACCTGGCGAACAGTCGGGAACTCTGAAACCAACCACATATCGGATTCTTCGAACATTTCCTCCAGCATGCGGTTCAGTTTTTCGCGATC
>NZ_JBJHHG010000071.1:0-1061 GCF_045257065.1 Enterobacter sp. PP-008-ECC_S150
ACCAATCTCGACTATGCTCAATACTCGTGTGGGCTCTGTTGCAAAAATCGTGAAGCTTGAGCATGCTTGGCGGAGATTGGACGGACGGAACGATGACGGATTTCAAGTGGCGCCATTTCCAGGGTGATGTGATCCTGTGGGCGGTGCGCTGGTATTGTCGCTATCCGATCAGCTATCGCGACCTTGAGGAAATGCTGGCGGAACGCGGCATTTCGGTCGACCATACGACGATCTATCGCTGGGTCCAGTGCTACGCCCCGGAGATGGAGAAGCGGCTGCGCTGGTTCTGGCGGCGTGGCTTTGATCCGAGCTGGCGCCTGGATGAAACCTACGTCAAGGTGCGGGGCAAGTGGACCTACCTGTACCGGGCAGTCGACAAGCGGGGCGACACGATCGATTTCTACCTGTCGCCGACCCGCAGCGCCAAGGCAGCGAAGCGGTTCCTGGGCAAGGCCCTGCGAGGCCTGAAGCACTGGGAAAAGCCTGCCACGCTCAATACCGACAAAGCGCCGAGCTATGGTGCAGCGATCACCGAATTGAAGCGCGAAGGAAAGCTGGACCGGGAGACGGCCCACCGGCAGGTGAAGTATCTCAATAACGTGATCGAGGCCGATCACGGAAAGCTCAAGATACTGATCAAGCCGGTGCGCGGTTTCAAATCGATCCCCACGGCCTATGCCACGATCAAGGGATTCGAAGTCATGCGAGCCCTGCGCAAAGGACAGGCTCGCCCCTGGTGCCTGCAGCCCGGCATCAGGGGCGAGGTGCGCCTTGTGGAGAGAGCTTTTGGCATTGGGCCCTCGGCGCTGACGGAGGCCATGGGCATGCTCAACCACCATTTCGCAGCAGCCGCCTGATCGGCGCAGAGCGACAGCCTACCTCTGACTGCCGCCAATCTTTGCAACAGAGCCTCCGTCGCCATGCTCACCTCGCTTTGGTGCACACGAGTATTGAGCATAGTCGAGATTGGTGCAGATCACTTCTGATATTGAACTGTCAGGAGCTGGCTGCACAACAGCCATTACGCCCAATCAACTGGTGCAGTCGTCTTCTGAAAATGA
>NZ_JBJHHG010000072.1:0-1002 GCF_045257065.1 Enterobacter sp. PP-008-ECC_S150
GGGGTCGACTCACCCTGCCCCGATTAACGTTGGACAGGAACCCTTGGTCTTCCGGCGAGCGGGCTTTTCACCCGCTTTATCGTTACTTATGTCAGCATTCGCACTTCTGATACCTCCAGCAACCCTCACAGGCCACCTTCAACGGCTTACAGAACGCTCCCCTACCCAACAACACCTAAGTGTCGCTGCCGCAGCTTCGGTGCATGGTTTAGCCCCGTTACATCTTCCGCGCAGGCCGACTCGACCAGTGAGCTATTACGCTTTCTTTAAATGATGGCTGCTTCTAAGCCAACATCCTGGCTGTCTGTGCCTTCCCACATCGTTTCCCACTTAACCATGACTTTGGGACCTTAGCTGGCGGTCTGGGTTGTTTCCCTCTTCACGACGGACGTTAGCACCCGCCGTGTGTCTCCCGTGATAACATTCTTCGGTATTCGTAGTTTGCATCGGGTTGGTAAGCCGGGATGGCCCCCTAGCCGAAACAGTGCTCTACCCCCGAAGATGAGTTCACGAGGCGCTACCTAAATAGCTTTCGGGGAGAACCAGCTATCTCCCGGTTTGATTGGCCTTTCACCCCCAGCCACAAGTCATCCGCTAATTTTTCAACATTAGTCGGTTCGGTCCTCCAGTTAGTGTTACCCAACCTTCAACCTGCCCATGGCTAGATCACCGGGTTTCGGGTCTATACCCTGCAACTTAACGCCCAGTTAAGACTCGGTTTCCCTTCGGCTCCCCTATACGGTTAACCTTGCTACAGAATATAAGTCGCTGACCCATTATACAAAAGGTACGCAGTCACACCACGAAGGTGCTCCCACTGCTTGTACGTACACGGTTTCAGGTTCTTTTTCACTCCCCTCGCCGGGGTTCTTTTCGCCTTTCCCTCACGGTACTGGTTCACTATCGGTCAGTCAGGAGTATTTAGCCTTGGAGGATGGTCCCCCCATATTCAGACAGGATACCACGTGTCCCGCCCTACTCTTCGAGTTCACAGCCTGTGTG
>NZ_JBJHHG010000074.1:0-874 GCF_045257065.1 Enterobacter sp. PP-008-ECC_S150
CGCCCTGCCACTCATCGCAGTACTGTTGTAATTCATTAAGCATTCTGCCGACATGGAAGCCATCACAAACGGCATGATGAACCTGAATCGCCAGCGGCATCAGCACCTTGTCGCCTTGCGTATAATATTTGCCCATGGTGAAAACGGGGGCGAAGAAGTTGTCCATATTGGCCACGTTTAAATCAAAACTGGTGAAACTCACCCAGGGATTGGCTGAGACGAAAAACATATTCTCAATAAACCCTTTAGGGAAATAGGCCAGGTTTTCACCGTAACACGCCACATCTTGCGAATATATGTGTAGAAACTGCCGGAAATCGTCGTGGTATTCACTCCAGAGCGATGAAAACGTTTCAGTTTGCTCATGGAAAACGGTGTAACAAGGGTGAACACTATCCCATATCACCAGCTCACCGTCTTTCATTGCCATACGGAATTCCGGATGAGCATTCATCAGGCGGGCAAGAATGTGAATAAAGGCCGGATAAAACTTGTGCTTATTTTTCTTTACGGTCTTTAAAAAGGCCGTAATATCCAGCTGAACGGTCTGGTTATAGGTACATTGAGCAACTGACTGAAATGCCTCAAAATGTTCTTTACGATGCCATTGGGATATATCAACGGTGGTATATCCAGTGATTTTTTTCTCCATTTTAGCTTCCTTAGCTCCTGAAAATCTCGATAACTCAAAAAATACGCCCGGTAGTGATCTTATTTCATTATGGTGAAAGTTGGAACCTCTTACGTGCCGATCAACGTCTCATTTTCGCCAAAAGTTGGCCCAGGGCTTCCCGGTATCAACAGGGACACCAGGATTTATTTATTCTGCGAAGTGATCTTCCGTCACAGGTATTTATTCGGCGCAAAGTGCGTC
>NZ_JBJHHG010000075.1:0-873 GCF_045257065.1 Enterobacter sp. PP-008-ECC_S150
AGAGTTAGGGCATTTTCCAAAGCTGATATCACCGCAATTTGTCCGCCCATTCGTTAAAAGCAACAAAAATGACTTCGTTGATGCTGAAGCTATCTGTGAAGCAGCATCACGTCCATCTATGCGTTTCGTGCAGCCCAGAACCGAATCTCAGCAGGCAATGCGAGCTCTGCATCGTGTCCGTGAATCCCTGGTTCAGGATAAGGTGAAAACAACTAATCAGATGCATGCTTTTCTGCTGGAATTTGGTATCAGCGTTCCGCGAGGTGCTGCCGTTATTAGTCGACTGAGTACCCTTCTTGAGGACAGTAGTTTGCCTCTTTATCTCAGCCAGTTACTGCTGAAATTACAACAGCATTATCACTATCTTGTTGAGCAGATTAAAGATCTGGAATCTCAGTTGAAACGAAAGTTGGACGAAGATGAGGTTGGACAGCGCTTGCTGAGTATTCCCTGCGTTGGAACGCTGACTGCCAGTACTATTTCAACTGAGATTGGCGACGGGAAGCAGTACGCCAGCAGCCGTGACTTTGCGGCGGCAACAGGGCTGGTACCCCGACAGTACAGCACGGGAGGTCGGACGACATTGTTAGGGATTAGCAAGCGGGGCAACAAAAAGATCCGAACTTTGTTGGTTCAGTGTGCCAGGGTATTCATACAAAAACTGGAACACCAGTCTGGCAAGTTGGCCGACTGGGTCAGGGAGTTGTTGTGTCGGAAAAGCAACTTTGTCGTCACCTGTGCTCTGGCAAACAAGCTGGCCAGAATAGCCTGGGCACTGACGGCGCGACAGCAAACTTACGAAGCATAAAGGCAGAAATACACCAGTTTAAACAATCATTCATCTGGTTTTGCGAATACTGATATTGATGATAC
>NZ_JBJHHG010000076.1:0-870 GCF_045257065.1 Enterobacter sp. PP-008-ECC_S150
TTTTTAAGTCCAATTCCAGCACGGGCACCCGCTGCCGTTGTTTCCCCGGTACCGCCCTGCTCAATCGGGAGAGCACCATTGGTACCTTTCTGTGCCAGTTTACCGATGCCAGGAATGGTTATGGTGGTTCCGTTGATGGTAACGGTGATGGTCTGGTTTGCTGATGTAGTGGCGAACGTCTCCCACGCGCCAATGTTCTCGTCATATTCTTTGATGAGCTGAGACATAGCCTGTGCCAGCCCGTCTACAGAGATATTGTCGGACACCAGGATTCCATACTTCTGGCCGCTTAACGCCGGTGATGCAGCTGGCGTAACCGTCATGGAAGTTGCGCTGTTCACGGATGAAATCTGGAACAGTTGCACCGGATTAGACATCACGATAATTGTCTGGCCAGCGCGAACCTGGCTGGCTGGCGCCGTCCAATTCGTACCCGTCCCACTGGCGTTATTTCCGTTGATTGCAATGGTGCCGGTGTTATAAAGCATATTTTCTCCAGGCAATGAAAAAACCCACCGAAGTGGGTTGTACATTAGGTAAATTTTCTGAAAGGTCAGGCAAATGAGCCTGTTCCTCGGGTAATTGTTAATGTCGGTGCTGATATAATTTTACTGGCTGTTCCTGTCCCTATTACCGTGATGGTCCCGGTTACAGCTGCTGATGTAATTCCCCTCACTGCATGTCTTACGGTCATCCATAGCCCACCAGTCCCGGCAGGCACATTGATTGTGCCGAGATTGCGCGTGCTACCGTTGATATTGAGAGTGATAGATACCGTGGTGGTTCCTGAAAGTGAAGATACAAAAATCAACGCTTCAAGAAGTGCAGACTTAGAGAGTGCTGATGATCCGGAATCATTAAACGTGATTG
>NZ_JBJHHG010000077.1:0-870 GCF_045257065.1 Enterobacter sp. PP-008-ECC_S150
TTTTTAAGTCCAATTCCAGCACGGGCACCCGCTGCCGTTGTTTCCCCGGTACCGCCCTGCTCAATCGGGAGAGCACCATTGGTACCTTTCTGTGCCAGTTTACCGATGCCAGGAATGGTTACGGTGGTTCCGTTGATGGTAACGGTGGTGGTCTGGTTTGCTGATGTAGTGGCGAACGTCTCCCACGCGCCAATGTTCTCGTCATATTCTTTGATGAGCTGCGACATTGCCTGGGCCAGGCCATCAACTGAGATAATGTCCGACACAAGAATTCCATACTTCTGGCCGCTCAGCGCCGGGGAAGCGGCAGGCGTAACCGTCATTGATGTGGCGCTGTTCACGGATGAAATCTGGAACAGTTGCACCGGGTTAGACATGACGATAATCGTCTGGCCAGCGCGTACCTGGCTGGCTGGAGCCGTCCAGTTCGTACCCGCCCCACTGGCGGTATTTCCGTTGATTGCAATGGTGCCGGTGTTATAGAGCATATTTTCTCCAGGCAATGAAAAAACCCACCGAAGTGGGTTGTAAATTAGGTAAATTTTCTGAAAGGTCAGGCAAATGAGCCCGTTCCGCGGGTAATTGTTAATGTCGGTGCTGATATAATCTTACTGGCTGTTCCTGTACCTATTACCGTGATGGTCCCGGTCACAGCTGCTGATGTAATTCCCCTAACTGCATGTCTTACGGTCATCCATAGCCCGCCAGTCCCGGAAGGCACATTGATTGTGCCGAGATTGCGCGTGCTCCCGTTGATATTGAGAGTGATAGATACCGTGGTGGTTCCTGAAAGTGAAGATACAAAAATCAACGCTTCAAGAAGTGCAGACTTAGAGAGTGCTGATGATCCGGAATCATTAAACGTGATTG
>NZ_JBJHHG010000078.1:0-815 GCF_045257065.1 Enterobacter sp. PP-008-ECC_S150
AGGGAGAGAACATCCATGTCTGGCCGATAAGAACTCCGAACGTGATTGCTGTGCATTCGTTCGGGAACGGGGTCGAAAAGAATTTATCTCCTGCCATAGATATCTTGCCGGTTCTTACATGGCCTGTTGCTGCATTACCCATCCCCAGGTTATTTCTGGCCGTTGGGGCATCGTTCGCGCCTGTACCACCTGCAACTACTGATAATGGGATGAATTTGCCAAGGCTCGTGTTGTAATAACCCCAGGAGTTATCTGTTCGTGCAGTAAGATATTTGTCTTTGAATGCATCACCGAACATCACGGTTTCATTGGGACGCTGCTCTATACGGTCAAGAGAAAGGTTGATTCTTGCACCTGTTGCATCCGTCGCACCTGTTCCGCCTTTAGTGAGGGGAACTTTATCCTCAGTGGCTACGGCCCCAAGTCCGAGATTGGTCCTTGCTCCTGCTGAGTTCAGCGAACCAGTACCGCCTGCACTGACAGGCAGCGCAATGAACGTTTGCAGATCATCGTTGTAATAACCCCAGGTATTGTCTGAACGCGCCGTCATAAATTTCGTTTTGGTCGCATCGCTGAACATTACCGTTTCACCGGGCCGCTGTTGAATGCGGTCAAGCTCTAGGTTTTTCTTGGCCCCGTCCGCATCTCTGGCCCCTGTTCCACCCTGCTCAATACCCAGAGGAATAAAGCCATGTAGTGGATCGTAAATACCCCACAGGCCATCAATTCTTATTGATAAAAATATGGAGTGATCATCCCCAGCATAAATTTTCGTTTCGTTATTGAGCTGCTCCACCCTGTCAATTCCAAGGTTT
>NZ_JBJHHG010000079.1:0-790 GCF_045257065.1 Enterobacter sp. PP-008-ECC_S150
TTTCGTGTACGGGACTGTCACCCTGTACCGTGCGACTTTCCAGACGCTTCCACTAACACACAAGCTGATTCAGACTCTGGGCTGCTCCCCGTTCGCTCGCCGCTACTGGGGGAATCTCGGTTGATTTCTTTTCCTCGGGGTACTTAGATGTTTCAGTTCCCCCGGTTCGCCTCGTTAACCTATGTATTCAGTTAACGATAGTGCAACGAATTGCACTGGGTTTCCCCATTCGGACATCGCCGGGTCAAAGGTTCATATCACCTCGCCGGCGCTTTTCGCAGATTAGCACGTCCTTCATCGCCTCTGACTGCCAGGGCATCCACCGTGTACGCTTAGTCGCTTAACCTCACAACCCGAAGATGTTTCACTTCTGATTGCGAAAATTTGAGAGACTCGAACACACATAACATGTGTGTCGTTTCAATTTTCAGCTTGATCCAGATTTTTAAAGAGCAAATATCTCAAACAAGACTCGTGAGTCTGTTTTGAGATATGACGGCAGGTGACTTTCACTCACGAACCAGCAAGTGGCGTCCCCTAGGGGATTCGAACCCCTGTTACCGCCGTGAAAGGGCGGTGTCCTGGGCCTCTAGACGAAGGGGACGTGTCAGTCTCAATCGCAAGACGCCTTGCTATTTACTTTTCATCAGACAATCTGTGTGAGCACTACAAAGGCAGGTTCTTTAAGGTAAGGAGGTGATCCAACCGCAGGTTCCCCTACGGTTACCTTGTTACGACTTCACCCCAGTCATGAATCACAAAGTGGTAAGCGCCCTCCCGAAGGTTAAGC
>NZ_JBJHHG010000007.1:0-197853 GCF_045257065.1 Enterobacter sp. PP-008-ECC_S150
AGCTGGCCAGAATAGCCTGGGCACTGACGGCGCGACAGCAAACTTACGAAGCATAAAGGCAGAAATACACCAGTTTAAACAATCATTCATCTGGTTTTGCGAATACTGATATTGATGATACAAACGGCCCACCGGCCTGTTGAGGAACCTGTAAAACGGAAAGGCTCGCTGAAGCCGTATATTTTCTGGAGGTTCATCAGGCGCGGAACTCATCGAGGCGCGGGAATAAAATCCCATTCAGACGCCGGATAGATTCAAGCAAGCCAACTTATCGTCAAAATCGGTGTTGCAAAAACGGGAGTGACCATAGATTCCGTTTATATCGTTATGCGTTAATAAATGTAGCTTATGAATCAGTGACAAGGATTGGCGATTCCGGGGGATTGCCGTAGAATGTCCGCCCTCATTACGAGTCACCAAGGTGGTTACACACAAACCCCGCTTCAGTCTGCTGCCTGAGGCGTCTATATGGGACAGCGCAAAAATTGAATACACAAACCCGTTCACCGCTGGTGAAACTGGAACGAATTCGTAAACGTTTTGAAGGCAAAGATGTCATTTCCGACCTCACTCTCACCATCAATGACGGTGAGTTTCTGACGCTGCTTGGCCCCTCCGGCTGCGGCAAAACAACCGTACTGCGCCTTATCGCCGGGCTGGAAAGCGTCGATAACGGCCATATCCATCTTGAAAACCAGGACATCACCCGGGTTCCTGCCGAAGATCGCCACGTCAATACCGTCTTTCAGAGCTATGCTCTCTTTCCGCACATGACCGTGTTTGAAAACGTGGCGTTTGGCCTGCGGATGCAAAAAACCCCGGCGAGCGAGATTGAACCGCGCGTCACCGAGGCCCTGCGCATGGTGCAGCTTGAGACGTTTGCCCAGCGTAAACCCCACCAGCTTTCCGGCGGCCAGCAGCAGCGCGTGGCCATCGCCCGCGCCGTGGTCAACAAGCCTCGCCTGCTCCTGCTGGATGAATCCCTTTCCGCGCTCGACTACAAGCTGCGCAAGCAGATGCAGAACGAGCTCAAGGCGCTGCAGCGCAAGCTCGGCATTACCTTTGTCTTCGTCACCCACGATCAGGAAGAGGCCCTGACCATGTCCGACCGCATCGTGGTGATGCGTGACGGCAAAATCGAGCAGGACGGCACGCCGCGTGAAATCTACGAAGAGCCGAAAAACCTGTTTGTCGCCAGCTTCATTGGCGAGATCAATATCTTCGACGCCACGGTGATCGAGCGCCTGGACGACCAGCGCGTGCGCGCCAGCGTCGAAGGACGCGAGTGCAATATCACGGTGAATTTCCCCGTCGAAAAGGGGCAAAAGCTCAACGTTCTGCTGCGTCCGGAAGATCTGCGCGTCGATGAAATCCACGGCAGTACCGAGGCCGAGGGCTTGATCGGCTATATCCGCGAGCGCAACTACAAAGGGATGACGCTGGAGTCTGTCGTCGAGCTGGAAAACGGCAAAATGGTGATGGTCAGCGAATTCTTTAACGAAGACGATCCGGACTTCGACCACTCTCTCGACCAGAAAATGGTTATCAACTGGGTAGAAAGCTGGGAGGTTGTGCTGGCTGATGAAGAACACAAGTAAGTTCCAGAATGTGGTGATTGCCACGATCGTCGGTTGGCTTGTGCTGTTCGTCTTTTTACCCAACCTGATGATTATCGCCACCAGCTTTCTGACCCGCGACGACGCTCACTTCGTTTCGCTGGTCTTTACGCTGGACAACTACGCGCGCCTGCTCGATCCGCTCTATTTCGACGTGCTGCTGCACTCGCTCAATATGGCGCTGATTGCTACCCTCGCCTGCCTGGTGCTCGGTTATCCTTTCGCCTGGTTCCTCGCAGGCCTGCCGCAAAAGGTGCGTCCCCTGCTGCTGTTTTTACTGATTGTTCCCTTCTGGACGAACTCGCTCATCCGCATTTATGGCCTGAAGATCTTCCTCAGCACCAAAGGCTATCTCAACGCGTTTCTGCTGTGGCTGGGAGTGGTTGATACGCCGATCCGCATTATGTTTACCCCGAGCGCGGTGATTGTGGGTCTGGTCTATATTCTGCTGCCGTTTATGGTGATGCCGCTCTACTCCAGCATTGAGAAGCTGGATAAACCGCTGCTGGAAGCGGCAAAAGATCTGGGCGCCAGCAGGCTGCAGACGTTTATCCGCATCATCATTCCGCTGACGATGCCCGGCATTATCGCGGGCTGTTTGCTGGTGATGCTCCCGGCGATGGGCTTGTTCTACGTGTCGGACCTGATGGGCGGCGCGAAAAACCTGCTGATTGGTAACGTGATCAAGAGCCAGTTCCTCAACATCCGCGACTGGCCGTTCGGATCCGCGACCAGCATTACGCTGACGGTCGTCATGGGCCTGATGCTGCTGGTCTACTGGCGCGCCTCGCGCTTGCTGAATAAAAAGGTGGAACTCGAATGATCGGTCGACTGCTTCGCGGCGGTTTTATGACCGCCATTTACGCCTATCTGTATATTCCGATTATCATTTTGATCGTGAACTCGTTTAACAGCTCGCGGTTCGGGATTAGCTGGCAGGGCTTTACCACCGACTGGTACAGCCTGCTGATGAACAACGACAGCCTGCTGCAGGCGGCGCAGCACTCGCTGACGATGGCGATCTTCTCCGCCACCTTCGCCACGCTGATTGGCTCGCTCACGGCCGTAGCGCTTTATCGCTACCGCTTTCGCGGCAAGCCGTTCGTCAGCGGCATGCTGTTTGTGGTGATGATGTCACCGGACATCGTGATGGCGATTTCGCTGCTGGTGCTGTTTATGCTGCTGGGCATTCAGCTGGGCTTCTGGTCGCTGCTGTTCTCGCACATCACCTTCTGCCTGCCGTTTGTGGTGGTGACCGTCTTCGCGCGCCTGAAAGGCTTCGACGTGCGCATGCTGGAGGCGGCGAAAGATCTGGGCGCCAGCGAGATGACGATCCTGCGCAAAATCATCCTGCCGCTGGCGATGCCCGCCGTGGCGGCCGGATGGCTGCTGAGCTTCACCCTGTCGATGGATGACGTGGTCGTGTCCTCCTTCGTCACCGGGCCGAGCTATGAAATTCTGCCACTGAAAATCTATTCGATGGTGAAAGTCGGCGTCTCACCCGAGGTGAACGCGCTGGCGACCATTCTGCTGGTGCTGTCGCTGACTCTGGTGATCGCCAGCCAGGTTATTGCTCGTGATAAAACAAAATCTCAGGGGACAATGAAATGAAAAAAATGCTCGCCGCTGCGGCGCTGGTGCTCGGCATGGGTGCCGCGCACGCTGATGACGGTAAAACGCTCTACTTCTACAACTGGACCGAATACGTGCCGCCGGGTCTGCTGGAACAGTTCACCAGGGAGACGGGCATCAAGGTGATCTACTCGACCTACGAGTCGAATGAAACCATGTACGCCAAGCTGAAAACCTACAAGGACGGCGCGTACGATCTGGTCGTTCCCTCTACCTACTTTGTCGACAAAATGCGCAAAGAGGGCATGATCCAGAAGATCGACAAAACGAAGCTGAGCAATTTTTCAAACCTCGATCCGGAGATGCTCAACAAGCCGTTCGACCCGAATAACGACTACTCCATCCCGTATATCTGGGGTGCGACCGCGATTGGCGTCAACAGCGATGCCGTCGATCCGAAATCGGTGACAGGCTGGGCCGATCTGTGGAAACCCGAATATAAAAGTAGCCTGCTGTTGACCGACGACGCGCGTGAAGTGTTCCAGGTGGCGCTGCGCAAGCTGGGCTACTCGGGCAACACGGCAGATCCTAAAGAGATCGAAGCGGCGTATAACGAGCTGAAGAAGCTAATGCCTAACGTGGCGGCCTTCAACTCCGATAACCCGGCAAACCCGTACATGGAAGGCGAAGTGAATCTGGGTATGGTCTGGAACGGCTCCGCGTACGTTGCCCGCCAGGCAGGTACGCCGCTTGAGGTGGTCTGGCCGAAAGAAGGCGGGATATTCTGGATGGATAGCCTGTCGATTCCGGCCAACGCGAAAAACGTGGATGGTGCCCTGAAGCTGATCAACTTCCTGCTGCGCCCTGACGTGGCAAAACAGGTTGCCGAGACGATTGGCTACCCGACGCCAAACCTCGCCGCACGCAAGCTGCTGAAGCCTGAAGTGGCCAACGATAAGACGCTCTACCCGGATGCCGAAACCATCAGCAAAGGGGAATGGCAGAACGATGTCGGTGACGCCAGCCGCCTCTACGAAGAGTATTACCAGAAATTAAAAGCGGGCCGATAAACGGTATCGCGTTCTTCCTCACGCCGCCGTGCGGCGTGAGGGAGGATTAACTTACCGCATTCTCCCCTGCCCAGATGGTCGCCTTTCTCATCGCCTCAACCACCGCCTCATCCGACAGCCCCAGCGCCTGACGAACCCTGTCCGCCTCGTCCCACTGCTGCTGTTCATAGTAACGGCACAGGCTCAACACGTCGGCCAGACGTCCCTCCTGATGGCACAGCGCGTTGCTCACGCTTTGCGGCACCGCAATTTGCTTCATCAACTCGGCCATCGGCAGCTCAAGGAGCGTATCGAGCAGAGAAAACAGGCCGCACATGAAGGCATTTTCAGCCAGCGCCGGTTCTTTCATGGTCTGTGCGATCAGCTCGCAGAACTTGCCGCGCATCATACTCAACGGGTAAAGCTCGCTCACGGTGTCGTTGCCCGCGCTGGCGAGGACCACGACGGCAACGAAGCGTCGGAGCTGGTTTTCCCCAAGATATCTGAGCACTTCACTCAGGGTTAACTTGCTGAAATTGCAGGCGCCGATATGTTTAAAGGCGGTGTGTTTCATGTAGCGCATGATTTTATATGACAGCGTAAGATCGCTTTTAATCAACGACTCGACGATCCGGAAATCAGGTTTATTGCGTCCGACCTCCATTTGCAGCCGAAAAATCGCCAGCTGATTTTGCGACAGCCGTTTATATTTAATCACCTCCGGACGGCAGAAGAAATAGCCCTGAAACAGCGAGAATCCCTCTTCCCTGTACTGGTTGAATTCCTCTTTAGTCTCAATTTTTTCAGCAAGATATTTAATATGGCCGGTGAGGTGTTTATGCTCGTCCAGATACGCTTTAATTTGCGCTAAGGTATAATTTCTGACGTCAAATTTCAGTATCGAAATATAGGGCAAAAAAGCATCCCATTCTGGTGCAAGGGTAAAATCATCAAGCGCAAATTGATAACCGTGCGCATTCATCTCCCTGACGGCCTGCAGCAGTTCCGCTCCTGGCTCCGCGTCTTCAAGGATCTCAATCACCACGCTCTCTTTATCCAGCGCTTCACCACTGCGGTCAATGACCATTCGCGACGGGAAATTAATAAACGACGTATGCGCCCCGGCGATGCGCTGGGACGGCACGCATAAAAACTGATCGGATATCATTCTGGACGTGGCGTATTCCGCCGACACATCCGGAAATCGGTTTGTCATCCCATCGCGAAAGAGCAGCTCATAGGCCACCGTCTTCATCTCGGGGTTAAAAATGGGTTGTCGCGCAATAAATCCGTACATATCCCATCCTCCTCTACAACTTTATATTTATTAGCATCCTCTTTCTACACGACGATAACGAGTATTATCGAGCACTATTTTGATTGAATGCACAAAATAAAAGCATCCACACTAATTAACAGGATTTATATGTTCCGGATTTAAATTAAATATATCCGGCGATCTACAGAAAGCGGAAAAAATATCCGATAAGGAATAGGTGCCTGCCCGACATGCACGATATTACGGGAGAAGAGAATGAGAGATGCCATGGTCCGAAAACCGAAAATAAGAGTCAAGACGTTGATGCTATTGTCCATTTTCCTCACCGTGACGGTGGGCTTTACGGCAACGATCGGGTTTATGATGTGGCAGTGGATGGTGCAGCAAGAGGTGCTGGCCAAAAAACATATCCGCCAGATAGCCGAGGTGCAATCGCTACAGGTCAGCAAACAGCTGGATTCCGCCCTGACGGCCGCCCGGGATATGGGCAATAGCGCCCTGGCGCTGCGCGAGGCGGGCGTGGCCGACCGCCAGAGCCTGAACCAGCTGCTCATCCACTATCTGTCGGCGCATCCTCAGTTTCTCTCTATGTCGATGGCCTTTGAGCCTAACGCGTTCGACGATAACGATGCCGCCTTTGCCGGCCAGAGCGGTGAAGATCCTGCCGGACGCTACGCCCGCTACGTCGATCGCGACGCCACCGGCAAACCGACATTACACCTGCTGACGGACATCGAAACGCCCGGCAGCGGTGATTACTATCTGCTGCCGAAACAGCGGCATAAAGAGGTGATCATCGAGCCCTATATTTATCCCTACAACGGCGTGGACGTGATGCTTACCTCTATTGCCGCCCCCATCATGCGTGACGGGCAGTTTCTGGGCTCGGTCACCTCTGACTTCTCGCTCGCCACGCTGCAAGCGACGATCGGCGCGATTAAACCGTGGAACGGCACGGGCTACGCTCTGCTCCTCTCGGCGGGCAATAGCGTGGTGTCCAGTCCGGACAAGCGCGCCGCAGGCAAGCCTTACGCCGGTCAGATTACCGGTCATGACGTCACTCGGGTCGACGATCCGCTCCTGAAGGAAGAGGCGTTTATCACCTGGCAGGACATTGCCGTCGGGAATAGCCAGACGCCGTGGAAACTCGCCATCATCACCCCGGTGAGCGAAGTGATGGCTGAAGCGCGGGCATTTTTACTGAAAGCCATCATCCTGATGGCGTTAAGCATCGTGGCGGTTAGCCTGGTGATGGCGCAGATCTTTACCCGCAAAGTTGACCGCCCCGTCGGGGGTGAACCTTCTGAAGCCGCCGGGATCGCCCTGGCCGTTGCGCGGGGAGAGCTGAACAACATCATCCCGGTGCGTTCCGGGGATACCCGCAGCATTTTTTATGCCCTGCACACCATGCAGATGCAGCTCAAGCGCATCGTCGACAATATCAGCGAAGCCAGCCATTCCGTGCACGGCGGCACCAGCGAAATTTCGGCAGGCAACCTTGACCTCGCCTCGCGCACCGAAGAACAGGCGGCGGCGATTGTGGAAACGGCAGCCAGCATGGAAGAGATTTCGGTCACGGTAAAAAATAATGCCGATAACGCCCACAAGGCGACCACCCTGACCGATCGCGCCGCGAGCCTTGCCGGACATGGCGAAACGCTGGTGAACGACGTGGTCGTGGTGATTGGGGAAATTGACGAAAGCGCGCGTAAGATCGGTGAGATTAACAGCATCGTCGACGGCATCGCCTTCCAGACCAATATCCTGGCGCTGAATGCGGCCGTTGAAGCGGCACGGGCTGGCGAACAGGGGCGCGGCTTCGCGGTCGTTGCAGGCGAAGTGCGTAACCTTGCCCAGCGAAGCGCTAACGCGGCAAAAGAGATCTCTCAGCTGATTGCCGAGTCCTCAGGCCGCGTAAGCAAAGGCGTTGCGCTGGTCAATGAAACCGGGGTGATGATGAAACAGGTGATTGAGGCGGTGTCGCACGTGCATCTGGTCATTAACGACATCGTTCAGGCGCTGGACGAGCAGAATCGGGGGATTAGCCAGGTCAGCACCGCGGTTAACCAGATGGACAGTACCACCCAGCAGAACGCCTCTCTGGTGCAGCAGATCTCTGCGGCGGCGCTCTCGCTGGACGAGCAGGCTAAATCGCTGGAGAAGACGCTGGCGTTCTTCCACTCATAAACAGGAAGGCACCCGCTGGACGGGTGCCTTTTCACGCAATTGCCGTTACAGCCCTTTCAGCAGCTTGTCGACAAATTCCGGGACGACCGCGCTTGCCAGACCGTAGTGTTTCTCTTCGAACTCGCTGCCCACCTGGCTTGGCTCAAGATTGAGTTCTACCGTATGCGCGCCGTGCAGTCGCGCTTCATGGACAAACCCGGCCGCCGGGTAAACGTGGCCGGATGTGCCGATGGCGATAAACACGTCCGCCATGGCCAGCGCGCTGTAGATCTCATCCATGCCCAGCGGCATTTCGCCGAACCAGACCACGTGCGGACGCAGGCGCGACGGGAACTGGCAGCAGTGGCACTTATCCTCAGGCAGCACGTCCTCTTTCCAGTCCAGCACCTGACCGCTCCAGGCGCAGCGAACCTTGAGCAATTCACCGTGCATGTGGATGATGTTCTTGTTACCGGCCCGCTCGTGCAGGTTGTCGATATTCTGCGTCACCAGCAGGAAACGATCGCCGAGCGCCTCTTCCAGCTTCGCCAGCGCCAGATGCGCCGCATTGGGCGCAATCTCAGGCTGGAGCAGCTGGCGGCGGCGGGCGTTGTAAAACGCCTGCACGAGATCCGGGTCGCGGGCAAAGCCTTCCGGCGTGGCCACATCCTCCACGCGGTGCTCTTCCCACAGCCCGTCCGCCGCGCGGAAGGTTCGAATACCTGACTCGGCGGAAATCCCGGCCCCGGTCAGCACCACCACTCTGGGTTTATCCATCGCTTCTGGCATGATTCTGTCTCTGAAAAAGATCCGCTGGCGCAGACGCTCACGCAAGCGGCGTTTGTTTTTGCGAAAACGGCTGAGTCGACCCTGGCGACGCGACAGCATAGAAACCTCGTAAACTAATCGGTGAGATGAAGGAATGCGGCTCCGCGCATGCCTCCTGCGTCCCCGTGTCGCGCGCGTTCAATACGCGGCACGCGGGCAACCGGCAATAAATGTCGGGGCAAACGCCCGGACAACCGTTCCGTAATCGCGGTAAAGTTTGAAAGCCCTCCCCCGATCACCAGCAGATCCGGGTCGACGATGGTGAGAATATTGCCCAGACACACCGCCAGCAGATCCAGATAGCGCTCGACGTGCTCACGCGCCTGCGCATCCCCCTGCTCCCACAGGGTAATGATTTGAGGGGCCTCAAGTTTCTGATGATAGAAGTGTTCGTAAAGCCATGCAAACCCGCGACCGGAAAGGTAGTTCTCAATGCAGCCGTGCTGGCCGCAGCCGCAGCGGGTCAGCGGGAAATCACGTCCTACCACCTCGAGGGCATCCACCGGCAGGCGGATATGGCCAAACTCGCCGGTGATGTAGCTGCGCCCGGTGATGGGCTTACCGTTGATCACCATTCCCCCGCCGACGCCGGTGCCGAGGATCAGCCCCATCACCAGCGGATAATGACGAAACTCATCATCCCAGGCTTCAGAGAGCGCAAAGCAGTTGGCATCGTTATCTAAACGCACGTCGCGTTCAAGGAGGGCGGAGAGATCGGCGCGCAGCGGTTTACCGCTGGCGGCAGGTACGTTGGCCGCGTACAGCGTGCCGTCGTCGGTTTCGGGCATGCCCGGAATACCAATGCCGACGCTGCCTTTGACGCCAAAGCGTTCATCCGCCTGCGCCACCAGCGCGGCAATGGTGGTTAAAAATTCGTCGTAGCTTTCGCGCGGCGTGGGAACGCGAGTTTCCCACTGCAGCTTGAGGTTTTTATCAAACACGCCGAGCGCAATCTTGGTGCCGCCAATATCAAATCCATAATACATAGTGCATTCCTCTTTTGACCTGGCGACCCGCAAGCCGCTAGATCATGACGTAATTACTGGCCACTTAATACCCTCGCCGGATCGATTCGGCTTGCGCGACGCGCCGGATACCAGCTTGCCAGCAGACTCAGTAAAAGTGCTGTAAGCAGCACATAAAAAACGTCCAGCCAGTGCAGTTCAGACGGCAGGAAGTCAATAAAATAGATATCACCCGACAGGAACTGGTGACCAATAAGCTTTTCAATCCCGTTGATAATGGGGGTCAGCTGCAGGGACACCACCACGCCGATCGCCACGCCGCACAGGCTGCCGAAGAGCCCCGCCAGCAAACCGTACCAGACGAAGATGGCGCGAATAAGACCGTCTTTCGCCCCGAGCGTTCGCAGGACGGCAATGTCGCCGCTCTTGTCCTTGACC
This sequence comes from Enterobacter sp. PP-008-ECC_S150, assembly GCF_045257065.1. Taxonomy (NCBI): domain Bacteria; kingdom Pseudomonadati; phylum Pseudomonadota; class Gammaproteobacteria; order Enterobacterales; family Enterobacteriaceae; genus Enterobacter; species Enterobacter sp. PP-008-ECC_S150. The sequence goes on from NZ_JBJHHG010000007.1 coordinate 9,914, forward strand.
GCCATCACCAGCGTGGAGACGATATTAAAGCACGCGACGCCAATCACCAGCACCATCGCCAGATACATAATCGCGCGGATCATCTGGATATCACGATACATATACCCGTAAGTGCCGATCCAGCTTTTGATGTAGACATAGTTATTGGTTACGCTGCCCGCGTCGCGGACCAGTTTATTGGCGTTAAAGACGTCGTTCACCTTAATGGCAATACCCGTCACGCTGTCGCCCATGTCGAGATACTGGCGCGCATCCTCCATCGGCACCATCGCGAAGCTGTGATCGAGCTGACCGCTCAGCTGAAGAATACCGGTGACGTGCAGGCGCACGCGCTTAGGCTGCTGCAGCTTGTGATCGGCGCTGGCGTTCGGGATCATGATTGACACCCAGTCGCCCTGCTTCACCTTCAGAGCGTCGGCAACGCCTTTGCCCATGATGATCTGCTGCTCTCCCGCCCTGAAGTTGGCCCACGCGCCGTTCTGCACATAGTTCGGCAGCGCGCTGAGACGCGCTTCCTGAGCGGGGTTGACCCCTTTCACCTGAATGGCGCGCAGGTTTACCCCGCTCTCCACCAGCCCGGTGAAGTTGATATAGGGCGCGGCCGCGGCAATGCCCGGCACTTTTTCGACCCTGGCGAGCGCGTCGCTCCAGTTCATCCACGGCTGGTTAACCGGCTCGATCTCCCCGTGCGGCACCACCGCCAGAATGCGGTTATTCAGCTCGCGCTCAAAGCCGTTCATGGCGCTTAAGCCCACGATCAGCACCGCCACGCCCAGCGCAATGCCGATGGTCGAGATAACGGAGATCAGCGACACCATGCCGCCGCGACGGCGGCCGCGGCTAAAACGTAAACCGATGAGTAACGATAACGGTGACGCCATTAGTCTGCTCCCATCAGGGTCAGTTCCGCGTTCAGATGGCCGTCGCGCATCTCAAGCTGGCGCCCCATGCGTTTTGCCAGCTGCAGATCGTGGGTCACCACCAGAAACGCGGTGCCCTGCGAGGCGTTCAGCTCGCCCAGCAGCTGGAAAATACTGTCCGCGTTGCGCGCGTCCAGGTTACCGGTCGGCTCATCCGCCAGCACCAGACGCGGGTTGTTGACCAGCGCACGCGCAATCGCCACGCGCTGGCGCTCGCCGCCGGACAGCTCCGACGGACGGTGGTTACCGCGATGGCCCAGCCCCACCGCTTTCAGCATGTCGCTGGCGCGGGCGTTAATTTCTGCCGGCTTTTTTTTGCCAATCAGCAGCGGCATCGCCACGTTTTCCAGCGCCGTGAAATCCGGCAGCAGGTGGTGGAACTGGTAGATAAAGCCCAGCTCGCGGTTGCGCAGCTCGGCCTTCGCCGCTGAGGACATTTTGCTCATCGGCTGGCCGGAGAAAATCACGTCACCGCTGGTGGGCGTATCCAGCCCGCCCAGCAGATGCAGCAGCGTACTTTTGCCCGAGCCGGAGCTGCCGACAATCGCCATCATCTCGCCTTCGCCCACGCTAAAGCTCACATTGTGCAGCACGTCGGTTTGCACAGTGCCTTCCTGATAGCGTTTGGACAGGTTGTCGCATTGCAACAGGATCTTATTCATAACGTAAAGCCTCAGCGGGTTGAGTGGCGGCAGCGCGCCAGGAAGGATAAAGCGTAGAAAGCAGCGCAATGGCCATCGCGGCCAGCGCAATACCGACCACCTGCAGCGGCTCGATAGCCACCGGCAGCGCCGCGCCGTCAAGCAGCGCGCCGATAATCGGCATTAGGTTGTTGAGCTGGCTGGCAAGCAGTGCTCCCAGCACCGCCCCGAGCAGCGCGCCGATGATACCGGCGCTGGCGCCCTGCACCATAAAGACGGCCATGATCTGGCGCGGCGTGAGCCCCTGGGTTTGCAGAATCGCGACTTCGCCCTGCTTCTCCATCACCATGAGGCCCAGCGAGGTGATGATGTTAAATGCAGCCACCGCCACGATCAGGCTCAGCAGCAGCCCCATCATGTTTTTTTCCATCCGCACGGCCTGGAACAGTTCGCCTTTACGCTCGCGCCAGTCCTGCCATTTGGTGCCGTCCGGCAGTTTTTGCTGGCTGAGGGTATCGACCTTCAGCGGCGCGTCGAGCCACAGCCGCCAGCCGGTGATATTTCCTGCCGGGTAGCGCATCAGGCGGGACGCGTCCTGGATGTTAACCAGCATCTGATAGCCGTCCACTTCGCTATTGGCGGCAAAGGTACCAATCACGTTGAACAGGCGCTGGCTTGGCAAACGGCCCATCGGCGTAAACTGGCTGGCTGAAGGCACCATCACGCGCAGCTGGTCGCCACGGTTGACGCCAAGCTGTCCGGCAAGCTGTTCACCCAGAATCACGTTGTATTTTCCGGCTTCCAGATCGCTCTGCTTCACGTTCACCAGATAGGGCGTGAGCGGGTCTTTTTGCGCCGGATCGATACCCAGCATCACGCCGACCGCCACGCTGCGGGCGCTTTGCAGCACCACGTCACCGGTGGTCAACGGCGCTACGCGCGTGACGCCCTGTAACTTCGCCGCGCTTTCCGGCAGCTGTTGCGGGTTAACCGAACCGTTGGATGATGAGAGAACGGCCTGCGGCATCAGCCCCAGGATGTTGTTTTGCAGCTCGCGCTCGAAGCCATTCATGACGGAAAGCACCGTCACCAGAGCCATCACGCCAAGCGTAATGCCAATAGTCGAAAGCCAGGAGACAAAGCGACCGAAGCGGTCCGCGGCGCGCCCACGCATGTAACGTAAGCCTATAAAGAGTGCGACAGGTTGATACATGAAGTCCGTCTGTTTGCTGATAGCAGACCCACGAGTATATAAGCGAATCCGCTAAGCGTAAATGACTGAAACCGTAAGCTTTGGTAATCATTTTTCCGAAAAATTCAGATAAATCAGGGTGCTATTGCCTGAATACTCGCCTCGCCACCTCCACCTTTTCCGAAAAACCTCCTGATACAGACTGTTACCCATTACATCCTGGCGTCGTTTTACAACAATTGCCCGTTCGTTTATGGCAATAAGGTAGTGGCGAACAATGAAGCAAAAAGCATTATGGATTAACCAGATAAAGGGGCTGTGTATCTGCCTGGTGGTTATCTATCACTCGGTTATCACGTTTTACCCGCATCTGATCGACCTGCAACACCCGCTCTCCGGCCTTCTCGCCAAATGCTGGGTCTATTTTAACCTCTATCTCGCACCGTTTCGTATGCCGGTCTTCTTCTTTATCTCCGGCTATCTGATCCGTCGCTATATTGACGAGGTGGGCTGGCGAACCAGCCTCGACAAACGGATCTGGAGCATTGTCTGGGTTCTGGCGCTGTGGGGCGTCCTGCAATGGCAGGCGCTGACCCACCTGAACGCCTGGCTGGCGCCCGATCGTGAGCTTGCCACCGCGTCGAACGCGGCCTATGCCGACTCGCTCTCGGGATTTGTACGGGGAATGCTCACCGCCAGCACCAGCCTGTGGTACCTGTATGCCCTGGTGGTCTACTTCACGCTGTGCAAACTGCTGAGCCGCTGGAAACTGCCGGTACTGGGAGTGCTGGCGCTGGCAAGCATCGCGATCAACTTCCTGCCGCTGCCGTGGTGGGGGATGAACAGCGTGGTCCGCAACATGATCTACTACAGCCTCGGGGCGTGGTATGGCGCAGCGCTGATGGCGTGGATGAAAAGTTTCAGTCTGCGCCGCACGTGGCTGGCGACAGGCGCCTTCGCGGCCGTCTCGGTGGTGCTGTGGTTTGCTAACGTTCCGCTGCTGCTCTCGTTGCTGTCGATTGTGGTGATCATGAAGCTGTTCTACGGCCTCGAGCAGCGCTATGCCGTTCAGCCGAACAATCTGCTGAACGTGATTGGCTCAAACACCATTGCGATTTACACCACCCACCGCATCCTGATTGAGGCCTTTAGCCTGTTCCTGATTGGCGAGATGAATGCCGCGTACTGGCCGGTCTGGGCAGAGCTGGGCTTAATTCTGGTCTACCCGTTTGCCAGCCTGCTTATCTGTACCCTTGCGGGGCTCGGGGTGCGTAAACTCTCCACCGCGCTCTTTGGCGATCTCTTCTTCTCTCCTCCTTCGACTCTCACTCTGTCACCGTCGACGCGCTAACGCCCTCTCCGCCCCCGTTTCGGGGGCGTATCGTCCCGCCGTGCGGTTACGATTTGCTTATGTAAAACGATCGAGGATAATAAAGACATTGCGTATCAGTGATATGCCCCAATACTGTTGGTATATCCCTAAGAGACTCTGACATAGCCATGCCTGAACACTATCGTTATTCCTTGCCTGTCAAAGCGGGCGACCAGCGCCAGCTGGGTGAACTCACGGGCGCGGCGTGCGCCACGCTGGTGGCGGAAATCGCCGAGCGTCATCCGGGCCCGGTGATCCTGGTTGCCCCGGATATGCAAAACGCCCTGCGCCTGCACGACGAAATCGGCCAGTTCACCGATAGCCTGGTGTTCAGCCTGGCCGACTGGGAAACGCTGCCGTATGACAGCTTCTCGCCGCATCAGGAGATCATCTCCTCGCGCCTGTCGACGCTTTATCAGCTGCCGACCATGCAGCGCGGCGTGCTGATCGTGCCGGTGAATACCCTGATGCAGCGCGTCTGTCCGCACAGCTATCTGCACGGTCACGCGCTGGTGATGAAAAAAGGCCAGCGCCTGTCGCGTGATGCCCTGCGCGCGCAGCTTGACGGTGCGGGTTATCGCCACGTTGACCAGGTGATGGAGCACGGAGAATACGCGACCCGCGGCGCGCTGCTCGACCTTTACCCGATGGGCAGCGACCAGCCGTATCGTCTGGACTTTTTCGATGATGAAATCGACAGCCTGCGCGTATTCGACGCCGACACGCAGCGCACGCTGGAGGAAGTGGAGTCCATCAATTTACTGCCCGCGCACGAGTTCCCGACGGATAAAACCGCCATCGAACTGTTCCGCAGCCAGTGGCGCGACAGGTTCGACGTCAAGCGTGATGCCGAACATATTTACCAGCAGGTCAGCAAAGGCACGCTCCCGGCCGGGATCGAATACTGGCAGCCGCTGTTCTTCAACGAGCCGCTGCCTGCCCTGTTCAGCTACTTCCCGGCGAACACGCTGATTGTGAACACCGGCGATATCGACGCCAGCGCCAGCCGCTTTGAAAGCGAAACCCGCGCGCGCTTCGAAAACCGGGGCGTTGACCCGATGCGTCCGCTGCTGCCGCCGGAAGCGCTGTGGCTGCGCACCGACGAGCTCAACGCCGAGCTGAAGCGCTGGCCGCGCATGCAGCTGAAAACCGATTCTCTCGCCGATAAGGCCGCCAACACCAACCTCGCCTTCCGAACGCTGCCGGACCTGGCCGTTCAGGCGCAGCAGAAATCCCCGCTGGATAATCTGCGCAAGTTTCTCGAGTCCTTTACCGGCCCGGTGGTGTTCTCCGTTGAGAGCGAAGGCCGTCGCGAAGCGTTAGGTGAGCTGCTGGGACGCATTAAGGTCGCGCCGAAGCGCATCCTGCGCCTGAGCGAAGCGACCGGAAACGGTCGTTACCTGATGATAGGCGCCGCCGAGCACGGATTTATCGACACGCTCAACAACCTGGCGCTGATTTGCGAAAGCGATCTGCTGGGCGAGCGCGTCGCGCGCCGCCGTCAGGACAGCCGTCGGACCATCAACCCGGACACGCTGATCCGTAACCTGGCCGAACTGCATCCGGGCCAGCCGATTGTTCACCTGGAACATGGCGTTGGGCGCTATCAGGGAATGACCACGCTGGAAGCGGGCGGCATTAAGGGTGAATACCTGATGCTGACCTACGCCAACGACGCCAGGCTGTATGTTCCGGTGTCGTCCCTGCATCTGATCAGCCGCTACGCGGGCGGTGCCGAAGAGAACGCGCCGCTGCACAAGCTGGGCGGCGACGCCTGGGCGCGCGCGCGCCAGAAGGCCGCGGAAAAAGTGCGCGACGTGGCGGCCGAGCTGCTGGATATCTACGCCCAGCGCGCGGCCAAAGAGGGCTTCGCCTTTAAGCATGATAAGGAACAGTACCAGCTGTTCTGCGACAGCTTCCCGTTTGAAACCACGCCGGATCAGGCTCAGGCCATTAACGCCGTGCTGAGCGACATGTGCCAGCCGCTGGCGATGGACCGCTTAGTCTGCGGCGACGTCGGCTTCGGCAAAACCGAAGTGGCAATGCGCGCCGCCTTCCTGGCGGTGGAAAACAACAAGCAGGTAGCGGTGCTGGTGCCGACCACCCTGCTCGCCCAGCAGCACTTCGACAACTTCCGCGACCGCTTCGCCAACTGGCCGGTGCGCATCGAGATGCTGTCGCGTTTTCGCAGCACCAAAGAGCAGACGCAGATCCTGGAGCAGGCCAGTGAAGGCAAAATTGATATTCTGATCGGCACCCACAAGCTGCTGCAAAGCGACGTGAAGTGGAAAGATCTGGGGCTGCTGATCGTCGACGAAGAGCACCGCTTCGGGGTGCGTCATAAAGAACGCATCAAAGCGATGCGCGCCGACGTCGATATCCTGACCCTGACCGCCACGCCAATCCCGCGAACGCTAAACATGGCGATGAGCGGCATGCGCGATCTGTCGATTATTGCCACGCCGCCAGCGCGCCGTCTGGCGGTAAAAACCTTTGTCCGCGAGTACGATAACCTGGTGGTGCGCGAGGCGATCCTGCGTGAAGTACTGCGCGGGGGTCAGGTCTATTACCTCTACAACGACGTGGAAAACATTCAGAAAGCGGCCGACAGGCTGGCGGAGCTGGTGCCGGAAGCGCGCATTGCCATCGGTCACGGGCAAATGCGCGAGCGCGAGCTGGAACGGGTAATGAACGACTTCCACCACCAGCGCTTTAACGTGCTGGTGTGCACCACCATCATCGAAACCGGGATCGACATTCCGACGGCGAACACCATCATCATTGAACGCGCGGATCACTTTGGCCTGGCGCAGCTTCACCAGCTCCGCGGCCGCGTCGGGCGTTCGCACCATCAGGCCTACGCCTGGCTGCTGACGCCGCATCCGAAAACAATGACCACCGACGCGCAAAAGCGTCTGGAAGCCATCGCCTCGCTGGAAGACCTCGGCGCAGGCTTTGCGCTGGCCACGCACGATCTTGAGATCCGCGGGGCTGGCGAGCTGCTGGGTGAAGACCAGAGCGGCTCGATGGAGACCATCGGCTTCTCGCTCTATATGGAACTGCTGGAAAACGCGGTTGATGCACTGAAGGCCGGGCGCGAACCGTCGCTGGAGGATCTCACCAGCCAGCAGACCGAGGTCGAGCTGCGCATGCCTTCCCTGCTGCCGGACGATTTCATTCCGGACGTGAATACCCGACTGTCGTTCTACAAGCGCATCGCCAGCGCGAAGACGGAAAACGAGCTGGAAGAGATCAAGGTTGAGCTGATCGACCGCTTTGGCCTGCTGCCCGATGCGGCGCGAAACCTGCTGGATATCGCGCGCCTGCGCCAGCAGGCGCAGAAGCTGGGCATTCGCAAGCTCGAAGGCAATGAAAAAGGCGGAGTGATTGAATTCGCCGAGAAGAATCACGTCAACCCGATGTGGCTCATCGGCCTGCTGCAAAAACAGCCGCAGCATTTCCGCCTTGATGGCCCTACGCGCCTCAAATTTACCCAGGAGCTGACGGAGCGCAAAACCCGTATGGACTGGGTGCGTAACTTTATGCGGCAGCTGGAAGAGAACGCGATCGCATAAATCCCCTTCCCCCGTTAGCCAACGCTAACGGGGGACAATTTACAAACTCTTTGCACTTCACCCGATCTTCCCGACACATCCATTCGCCATAATTATTATTAACGCCTTATAAAACAATAACCTTATCATTTACATGGATTATGGTGATGATGACCTCTTCGCGTTTTACTCGCTGGATGACCCTGTTTGCGCTGGCAGCCACCGTCGCGGTTGCGCTTCCTGCTCGGGCAAACACCTGGCCCCTTCCTCCGCCCGGCAGCAAGGTCGTGGGCGAAAACCGCTTCCACGTGGTTGAAAATAATGGCGGTTCGCTGGAAGCCATTGCAAAAAAATATAACGTCGGCTTTCTGGCGCTGCTGCAGGCGAACCCCGGCGTCGACCCGTACGTCCCGCGCGCGGGCAGCGTGTTGACCATCCCGTTACAGACTATCCTGCCGGACGCGCCGCGCGAGGGAATGGTGATAAATCTGGCCGAGCTGCGTCTCTACTATTACCCACCGGGCAAAAACGAGGTCACCGTCTACCCGATCGGTATTGGACAGCTGGGCGGCGATACGCTGACGCCGACGATGGTCACCACGGTCTCGGATAAACGCGCGAATCCAACCTGGACCCCAACGGCGAACATTCGTGCCCGCTATAAGGCTCAGGGCATCGATCTTCCCGCGGTTGTTCCGGCTGGTCCGGATAACCCGATGGGGCACCACGCGATTCGCCTGGCGGCCTACGGCGGCGTTTACCTGCTGCACGGAACGAATGCGGATTTCGGCATCGGCATGCGCGTCAGCTCCGGCTGTATTCGCCTGCGCGATGATGATATCAAAACGCTGTTTAACGTCGTTACGCCGGGAACCAAAGTGAACATTATCAATACGCCGATCAAGGTTTCTGAGGAGCCGGGCGGCGTGCGGCTGGTCGAAATTCACCAGCCGCTATCGAAAAATATCGGCGACGATCCGCAGACGCTGCCCATTAACCTCAATGCTGCGATGGTAAGTTTCAAAACCAATGTGAATACCAACAGCGCGGTGATGGAGCGGGCAATGGAGGTCCGGTCAGGCATGCCGACCGACGTCACCCGGCATCACGATGTCATTCAGCAATCGATGTGAACCAGAAAGAAAAACGCCCTGCTTAGCAGGGCGTTTTTTATTGCAGTGGCATAAATGAGGGTTTTTATGTCCGGCTTATTTGTAGATGACGGCGGTGCCGTGCAGGGTGTTAGGACCGGTCACAGAGGTGATGCGGTAAGATTTTGCACCCATTTCCTGCGCTTTTTGCGCCAGCTGATCTTCCAGGGAACCCAGGTTGGTCCCGGCAGACGCGGAAATTGTACCGACTTTATGCTGATCGGCAGGGGTGGATTGAACCTGTACAGCAGCAAAGCTTGCGAAAGAGAGTGAGCTCAGAACAGCGGCAGCGATAAGAGTTTTTACGTTTTTCATGATGTTTACCTATAGCAGATGAATATGGAGGTCGTTAATCATTTAGTTAACGATCGATATGTAAATCATAAATGTGATCCACATCACACGTCAACACAATTTTATAACGAGCATTAATTTAATTTCAAAGTCGTTATTTTTCATGAAGATATGATTAATTTATTTTTAAGCATTCTGCACTGGTGGTGGGTTGCGTTTATTTTTATAATGGTCATTCACCAAACCAACAGAGGACCAACGGCAAATGACAACCGACGTCACGAGTTGTGCGAAGAAAAGCCGTGGCCGACCAAAAGTGTTTGACAGGGATGCCGCGCTTGATAAGGCCATGACGCTCTTCTGGCAATACGGGTATGAAGCGACCTCGCTTTCCGACCTGGTCGAAGCGACCGGAGCCAAAGCGCCAACGCTGTATGCGGAATTCACCAATAAAGAGGGGCTGTTCAGGGCGGTGCTGGACAGGTACATTTCCCGCTTTGCGGCGAAACACGAAGCCCAGCTTTTTTGTGAAGAGAAAAGCGTGGAACAGGCGCTACGGGACTATTTCACCGCTGTCGCCACCTGCTTCACCAGTAAAGATACGCCTGCGGGCTGCTTTATGATTAACACCTCTGCCACCCTGGCGGCATCGTCAAAAGAGATTGCCAAAACGGTGAAATCGCGGCATGCGATGCAGGAGGAGACGCTTTGCGCATTTCTAGCTCAGCGCCAGCAGCGCGGTGAAATTCCCGCGCAGTGTAATCCTCAGCTTCTGGCGCAATACCTGAGCTGCATTTTGCAGGGTATGTCCATCAGCGCCCGCGCAGGGGCTACGCTGGAAAAACTGCAGAATATCAGTGAAACCACGCTTCGGCTGTGGCCTGAGCTACTGAAAATCTGAAGCAAAAAAAAGCTCCTCAGCCTGAGCGCATGAGGAGCTAAATTCAGAGAACATCTTTTTTACACTTTGTTATTCAGAACCAGCTGGCCGTTTCCATCCAGTGGAATTTGCGTGCCCGGGTCTTTATCCATGCGGATTTTGCCCTGCTGATCGCCAATTTTGTACGTCACGTCATAGCCCAGCATTTTTTCCGACTTGTCATAGACGGTTTTACAGCGTTGCTGAGTGGTGGTGTAGGTATCGTTGTCCTGCATCGCGCCCTGCACCTGGTTACCGGCATAGCCGCCACCCAGCGCGCCAACCACGGTTGCGACATCTTTACCCCGGCCGCCGCCAAACTGGTGACCAATCACGCCACCCGCTACCGCACCCAGAACAGAACCGGCGATGCGGTTTTCATCCTGCACCGGACGACGATGCGTCACGGAGACGTTGCGGCATTCCTGACGAGGGGTTTTTACGGTTTCTTTAATCGGTGTTGCAGAAACCACCTGAGCATACTGCGGGCCGCGATCTAATACGTTGAGACTGGCAACGGCAGCCACACCTAACGCAGCCGCGACGCCAATCCCTATACCCGCCAACATTGATTTATTCACGGGACTTCCTCCTTTGTTGCTATTGGTAACAATTTTGCTATGGAAGCAACGCTGCGCCAATCAGATAAAGGATCAAAAAATGGGCGTTGAAAGGAGATATATTCTATTTAGGAGAACTCTTAAGCACTCAATCGGTGATCTACAGCATGAAATGCTAAAAACTCCCCCCGGAGAGCCCGGAGGGAGTGAAAGATTAGTGCAGCTTGAGACGCGGACGGATCACGCGGTTGATTCTGCCCACCAGCATCATCAGCCCGGTTTTAAAGTAGCCGTGCAGCGCAATCTGATGCATTCTGTACAGGGAGATATACACGAAGCGGGCAATGCGCCCTTCTACCATCATTGAGCCGCGCATCAGGTTGCCCATCAGGCTGCCGACGGTTGAAAAGTTTGACAGTGACACCAGTGAACCGTGGTCTTTGTAGACATAGGCTTTCATTGGCTTGCCTTTGTACTGCGCCAGAATATTGTGCAGCACCAGGCTTGCCATCTGGTGAGCGGCCTGCGCGCGCGGCGGCACGAATCCTCCCTCAGGACGGGCACACGAGGCGCAGTCGCCGATGGCAAAGATTTCAGGATCGCGCGTGGTTTGCAGCGTAGGCTCCGTCACCAGTTGATTAATGCGGTTGGTTTCCAGGCCGCCGATATCTTTCATAAAGTCAGGGGCTTTGATGCCCGCCGCCCAGACCATCAGATCCGCTTTGATGTACTCGCCGTCTTTGGTGTGCAGGCCGCCTTCGTCGGCGCTGGTCACCATGGTCTGGGTCAGTACCCGGACGCCCAGCTTGGTGAGCTCATTGTGCGCCGCACCGGAAATACGCGGAGGCAGCGCAGGCAAAATGCGCTCACCGGCTTCAACCAGCGTGACGTTCAGCGCGTCATTCGTTAACCCTTTGTAACCGTAGCTGTGCAGCTGCTTCACCGCATTGTGCAGCTCCGCAGAGAGCTCAACGCCCGTCGCGCCGCCGCCGACAATAGCGATATTCACCTTACCGTTTGCACCCATATTGCTGGTGTACTTCAGGAACAGGTTCAGCATTTCCTGATGGAAACGACGCGCCTGGTGCGGGTTATCGAGGAAGATACAGTGCTCTTTTACGCCCGGCGTGTTGAAATCGTTGGAGGTACTGCCCAGCGCCATGACCAGCGTGTCATACGCCAGCTTGCGCTCGGGAACCAGCAGCTCTCCTTTTTCATCGCGCAGCTCTGCCAGGGTGATGGTTTTGCTTTCACGGTTGATGTCCACCACCGAGCCCAGCTGGAACTGGAAATGATGGTTGCGCGCGTGTGCCAGATAGCTGAGCGCGTCCACGCCCTCATCCAGAGAGCCGGTCGCCACTTCGTGCAGCAGCGGTTTCCACAGGTGGCTGTGGTTACGATCCACCAGCGTGATTTTGGCTTTTTTACCGCGACCCAGCTTTTTACCCAGCTGCGTAGCCAGCTCCAGCCCGCCAGCACCACCGCCTACAATCACTATCTTTTTCAATGGCGTAGTCAACGTGACCCCCTCAAATTATTAACCAATTGTTAATTAAAAGTTATAAAAATAACCCTTAATTAACAACAGGTTACAGCACTGAAACCATTCAGGTGCATTGAGAATACCACGTCAGGCGCATTGGTCATACCAAAATTGATATGCATCAAGTTTTGATGGCTTAAAAGTAGACAATTCTGGGTAAAAAGAAAGCCCGGCACGCTTTCGCGGCCGGGCTTAGATGCCTGCTCGCACGGGGTTAACCCAGCGTTTTAAAAGCTTTGATACGCTGCAGGTGCGGGGAGATGTTTTTGAACTTGTGGGTCTGCTCTTCGTCCCAGACGATCTCATAGTAATGATGCAGCAGTTCTGCTGACCGGTGGCTGTTGAGCGCCTCGTCATTACGCGACAGGATGACCAGGCAGCGGTCACGGTTTTTCTCACGAAAATTGCTGACGCACTTGGTCGCAATGTCGACATACTCTTCCGGGCGGTCGATCTTGCCTTCCATGTTTTCGTTCGGGAAAAGGTTGGGATTGAATACCACCTGGCGAATGTCGCACAGGAAGCCAATCCGCTCCGCCCAGTAGCCGCCCAGCCCCACGCCGCAAATCAGGGGGCGATCGTCGACGTTGAGCTGCAGCATCTTGTCCACCTCTTTAAGCAGATGCTGCATGTCATGCTTCGGATGGCGCGTGCTGTAGCTGATTAACCGTACATCCGGATCGATAAACTGCAGCTGCAGCACCTTCTCATGATTACCTGGACTGTTTGAGTCAAAACCGTGTAAATAGATGATCATCGTCTTCTCACCACGCTACGCCTTCCGGGAGGGTTTACAGGCTGGCTTTATGTGCCTGCCAGCGCTCATTCAGGTCTTCAAGCCGGGCGTTGACCGTCTTCCAGCGCGCCGAATCCATCAGCTCCTGACGGCTAAATGAACCTTTATGATACAATTGTGTAACACGCTCTGCATTGATCGGCGACAGGTTATCCAGCACGCTAACGGCACCTTTACGATTATTGCAGACCAGGATCATATCGCAACCCGCATCCAGCGACGCCTGACCGCGTTCAGCGTAGCTGCCCATAATCGCGGCGCCTTCCATCGATAAATCGTCAGAGAAGATCACCCCATTGAAGCCCAGCTCCTGACGCAGAACGGTTTTCAGCCAGTGCGGTGAGCCGCTGGCTGGGCGCGGGTCAACGTCGCTGTAAATCACGTGCGCGGGCATGATGGCATCCAGCTTGTTGTCGGTGATAAGCGATCTGAACACCGACATATCTTTGGCGCGAATCTCCGCTTCCGGGCGCGGATCGCGCGGGGTCTCTTTATGGGAATCCGCCGTCACCGCTCCGTGCCCTGGGAAGTGTTTCCCGGTGGTTTTCATCCCGGCATCGTGCATGCCGTCAATGAACCGGGTCGCCATGGCCAGCGCAATACGCGGATCGTCATGGTATGAGCGCTCGCCGATGGCAGCGCTGATATGCCCTACATCCAGCACCGGGGCGAAGCTGATATCGATATCCATGGCAATCATTTCGCTGGCCATCAGCCAGCCGGCCTCCTGTGCCAGCTTGCCGCCCTCTTCCGTGCCGAGCAGCGCAGCAAAAGACTGGGCGGCGGGCAGGCGGGTAAAACCGTCGCGAAAACGCTGCACGCGTCCGCCTTCCTGATCGACGGCGACCACCAGATGATTGCGCGACGCGGCGCGGATCTGACGCACCAGCTCGCGCAGCTGCGCCGGATCGTGATAGTTGCGGGTAAACAGGATCAGGCCACCCACCAGCGGATGCGCCAGAATTTCACGCTCCTCCGCATCCAGCTCAAACCCTTCTACATCCAACATGACTGGACCCACATCCACCTCTCTTATCCTTTCGTTTGTAACTGACGCCAGGCATCGTCTGCCAGCGCAATAAATTGTTTGTCTCTGGACTGCCGATAGCGCATTTCAAACCAGCCCGCCATTAACATGACGACCCAGGGTCGCCAGCGTTTGACCTGACGCCTCAGCAGGTCGGGTTCAATATGCGCTACCCGGGCGTAGTCACCGATGAGCCTCTGCCGCGCGGCATCGCTCTCTGCCCACACTGCCGCCAGCTCCAGCGCCACATCGCCATCCCCGGCATATTCCCAGTCGACAAGCCTGACGCCTGCTGGCGTATGAATAATATTTCCGGCATGAACGTCCATATGCAGCGGCGAGAGCCGAATCGGCTGCGGCTCGCCGGTTTTACGCAACCGCCTGAGAAGCGCCAGCCACGCGGGCGTGCGTCTGTCAGGCGAAGCCTGCTGCCAGTAACGTTCAAGCAGCGGGTATAGCGTGATCCGCCATCCCAGACGCCGCTGCCGGTGCAGATGATACAGCATTGCCGCAAGCTCGGGCGTGTCCGGCAGCGCGCTTTTAACGTCACCGTCCAGATAGTCGACGGCCATCCAGCCCTGGCTGAAAAAACGTGGGGCAGGCACGAGATCTGATGGAAGACGTTTCAGGGCGCGAAACTGACGACGGAAGTGGGAGGCTGGCGCGTCGGGGTCGTGATGGTGCCGCAACACCAGACGTCGTTCGCCATAGGCGATAATGCAACTCGCGCCGCCAAGCCCGGAGTGGGCCTGCGGCGCGATAAGGCGGTACTGAGGAAAAGAGCGCGTCAGAATCTCTTCACGCGTGCTGTCATTGTTGCGTAACCGCACCTTTACCTGACCAGATAATTTCGCCTGTCTGAACCAGCATCAGCTGCATCTGCAGGGCTGGTGTGTTCACGTTACCGGTGGCGTTAGAGTAAAGCACGTACTGCGCGCCAACGTTACGGGCAATGCCGATCGCCTTGCTGCGCGTGCCCAGGCTATCCTGCGGCGACAGGCCCAGCTGCTGTTTGGCTACCGCGAGCTGCTGAGCCGAGACCAGCGTAAACTTGCCGTTGTTAGCCAGCGCATTGCGCAGGGTTTCCGTCGCTTCGCCCGCGTTCAGCGAACCGTTGGTGCGGTTGTTCACGCTGTCGACCAGCAATACGCTTCCCGCCGTCACGCCCTGTGCCTGCAGCATTTTGCCGACCATAGGCTGCATCGCCCCGTTCCAGTCGTAATGGCGAACGCGCGGCGTAGGCTGTGACGTCTGGTCCGGATGCTCAATCGGGCCTGGCTGTGCCGGTATTGACGGTACGGACGGCACGGTTGGCTGCGGCTGCGTTGGCTGCGTCGGCTGTTCCGTACCCGGCTTCGCCTCTTCCACAGGCGCAGGCTGTTCAGTTCGGGTCACACACCCTGCCAGGAACAGAGCGAAAGCTGTGACGAGCGCATAGCGGCTCAAATTTTTAATCAAGATTCACCCCTCAGAGATAAAGATAAAGTCTCACCTTGTGTGCACCCAGATAGTTGGCGCTGCCATAGAGCGTTACCGACGATCTGGCCGGAATGGTGACGCTGCGCGGCGCCTCCAGCGGATGCATTTCGAGACCTCTTACGTCATACCAGAAAAAACGGTAGTGGACCGTCACGGGTTCGTGTCTTTCATTAAAGAGCGTAGAGGAGGCAGATGAGTTGATTTCACTGATGGTCAACGCGGGCTGTTGCGCCGTGATGCCTGCCGCAAGCACGGAAGATTCCATGACCAGCGTCTGTTCATCATTAACGGGGATCGCCGGACGCGAGCTGCATCCCACCATCATCATCGCCATTACCAGCGCTGCAATACGCCCTTTAAGCATGTCAAAGACCTTTATGTGCCAGCATCGGTCCCAGAGGACGTCCACCCAGCAGATGCATGTGAATATGGTAAACTTCCTGACCACCGTGACGGTTGCAGTTCATGATCAGACGATAACCGTCTTCTGCAATCCCTTCCTGTTCAGCAATTTTCGCGGCCACCGTCAGCATACGACCTAACGCCACTTCGTGCTCGGTTTTTACGTCGTTTACAGTCGGAATCAGAATATTGGGAATGATAAGGATGTGCGTCGGTGCCTGAGGGGAAATGTCCCGGAAAGCCGTCACCAGTTCATCCTGATAGACGATATCCGACGGAATTTCGCGACGGATAATTTTACTGAAAATCGTTTCTTCAGCCATGACCTTTTCCTTTTTTGTTTAATCTGGCGCAATGCGTCCGCTGTAAACACACTCTCTAAATGAGCGTGTGACACAATTCAAGAGTATGAGCGAGTTTCTCCTGTCCTTTCAACCTCCTCCCTCGATTTCTTTCCTGAATGACCATCAGCTGACTGAAGAGTGACCGCTCGCGGAGCTAAACGGGCTGAAACATTATTTCAGATCGGGTCGACACATCTGTTTACAGCATTAATAGCAATGCGTATATTTCGCATTTGCATTTTCATGCGCATTTTTAACATAGAAAACGACGCCAGCCCGCTGCTGCGGGACTGACGCATCCCCCCTTCACCGTTATAAGGGTTTGATCATGTCTTTCATTAATCACTCCAGGGATGGGCAACATCAGCCTGCCGCAACGCCTTCGTTGCTGGCAGTCTGCATCGCTATGGCATTGACGCCAGCCGCCGCTTTCGCTGCATCAGCGGCTGAAGACACCGTTGTCGTTGACGGCGGTTTTGACAACACACAGGATCCTTCCGCAAGCCAGGAGCAGGATTACAGCGTAAAAACCACGACTACCGGCACCAAACTGTTGCTGGTTCCCCGCGATATCCCGCAGTCCGTCAGCGTGATTAGCCAGCAGCGCATGGCCGATCAGAACCTGCAATCTATCGGCCAGGTGTTAACCAACACCACGGGCGTGACGGCGCAGGTCCAGGACAGCGACCGTACCGTATTTTACTCGCGCGGATTCTTCGTCAGTAACTACGCCTATGACGACCTGCCCACCTCCATCAGCGAGGTGTGGAACTTTGGTGATACCGCCGCCGATACCGCCATCTACGACCGTATCGAAGTGGTGCGCGGCGCAACCGGCCTGATGTCCGGTACGGGCAACCCGGCGGCGTACGTCAACATGGTGCGAAAGCATGCGGACAGCAATGAATTCAAAGGGAATGTCTCGGCCAGCTATGGCAGCTGGGACAAGCAGCGCTACGTGCTGGATCTCCAGGCACCGCTGGTGGAGTCCGGTAAGGTGCGGGGCCGCCTGATTACCGGTTATCAGGATAACGACAGCTTCGTGGATAACTATCACTACCGGAAGAAATTCCTCTACGGCGTGATGGATGCGGACGTCACCGACAGCACGACCCTCTCTGTGGGATATGAGTATCAGGAAAGCAATACCGACAGTCCGACCTGGGGCGGGCTGCCGACGTGGTACAGCGACGGAAGCAAAACCGATTACAATCGCAGCCAGACCGTTGCACCAAAGTGGGCTTATTCGGATAAAGACAGCACGCGCATCTTTGCTAACCTGACCCAGCGCTTCGACAACGGCTGGGAGGCGCACATTAACGGCATGCATGCTGAAACCAACTTCGACAGCAAGCTGATGTATATGTCCGGCTATCCGGATAAAGAGACCGGCGCGGGCATGGTGGGCTATGGCGGCTGGAACCGTGGCGAACGTAAACAGGATGCCGTGGACGCGTTCCTGCGCGGCGATTTCGACCTCTTTGGCCGCCAGCACGAAATGATGTTCGGCGGCAGCTTCAGCCGCCAGCGTAACCATTATGACAATTCAATGCCTGACGCGGTTTACGGCATGGTTGATGTGGGCAACTTTAAGAACTGGAATGGGAACATTTCCGACCCGCAGTGGACGCCGTGGAAGCTCTACAGTCAGGACGATATCCGCCAGTCCTCAGCGTATACCTCAGCCCGCTTCTCGCTGGCCGATCCGCTGCATCTGATCCTCGGCGCGCGCTATACCAATTATAACATTCGCTATAATCCGGCAGGCTCTCCGGACACCCGTCTGCAAAGCACCAAAGATGACGTAACCCCCTACGCGGGCCTGGTCTACGACATCAATGAAGACTGGTCGACCTACGTCAGCTTCACCTCCATCTTCCAGCCCCAGGACAAGCGGGACGCCAGCGGACGCTATCTCGACCCCACCACGGGAAAAAGCTACGAAGCCGGTGTGAAAGCAGACTGGTTCAACACCCGCCTGACCACCTCGCTGGCGATATTCCGCATTGAACAGGATAACGTGGCAAGCAATACCTATACCTACATGCCGAGCGGCGAATCCATTTATGAATCGCTGGACGGCGTGGTCAGTAAAGGGATTGAGTTCGAGCTGAACGGCGCGTTAACCGATAACTGGCAGCTGACCTTCGGCGCGACGCGCTACATTGCTGAAGATAAGAACGGCAACGCGGTAAGTTCCGATCAGCCACGCACCACCATGAAACTGTTCACCCGTTATCAGCTGCCTATGCTGCCCGCGCTGACCGTAGGCGGAGGCGTAAACTGGCAGAACAAAGTGTGGACGGATGTGGATGGCGCGCCGGCGGGCCGCAGCCGTGCAGAGCAAGGGAGCTACGGGCTGGTTAACCTGTTTAGTCGCTATCAGGTCACTAAAGATTTCGCCGTTCAGGCGAACGTCAACAACCTGTTCGACAAAGAGTACTACGATTACGTCGGCTCTTATGTGGTTTACGGCGCGCCGCTGAACGTCTCGGTGAGCGCGAGCTACGACTTCTGAGCGTTAAGCCGGGCCTGCCCTTCACGTAGGCCGGGTAAGGCGCAGCCGCCACCCGGCATCACAAACCGCACTAATAAAAAAGGCAGCCATTCGGCTGCCTTAGTCTCCCCGGTCACAACTTAGTTGTTGCGGATGTACTCATCCATTTCGGTTTTCAGGTTATCGGATTTGGTACCGAAGATTGCCTGAACACCAGAACCTGCAACAACCACGCCCGCTGCGCCCAGTTTTTTCAGACCCGGCTGGTCTACTTTCGCTACGTCGGCAACGCTCACACGCAGACGAGTGATACACGCGTCCAGGTTAGTGATGTTCTCTTTACCACCGAACGCGGCAACCAGTGCTGGTGCCATTTCGCTGGTCGCACCTGCTTTGCTGTCTTCAGTTGCATCTTCACGACCTGGGGTTTTCAGGTCCAGTGCTTTGATCAGCACGCGGAAGATGGTGTAGTAAACAACGGCATAGCACGCACCGACGATTGGGAACAGCCACAGTTTGCTGCTGTTACCAGACAGAACGATGAAGTCGATCAGGCCGTGAGAGAAGGACGTACCGTCACGCATACCCAGCAGGATACAGATTGGGAACGCCAGACCCGCCAGAATCGCGTGGATAACGTACAGGATCGGCGCAACGAACATGAAGGAGAACTCGATCGGCTCGGTGATACCGGTCAGGAACGAGGTCAGCGCTGCGGAGATCATGATACCGCCCACTTTTGCACGGTTCTCTGGTTTAGCAGAGTGCCAGATGGCAATCGCAGCAGCCGGCAGACCGTACATTTTGAACAGGAAGCCACCAGACAGTTTACCTGCAGTTGGGTCGCCCGCCATGTAACGTGGGATATCGCCGTGGAATACCTGACCTGCCGCGTTGGTGAATTCACCAATCTGCATCTGGAATGGAACGTTCCAGATGTGGTGCAGACCGAATGGCACCAGGCAACGCTCGATGAAGCCGTAGATACCAAACGCCACAACCGGGTTCTGGTAAGCAGCCCACTGAGAGAAGGTCTGGATCGCGGAACCGATTGGTGGCCAGATGAAGGACAGGATCACGCCAGTGAAAATCGCTGCCAGACCAGAGATGATCGGAACGAAACGCTTGCCCGCGAAGAAGCCCAGATACTCAGGCAGCTTGATGCGATAGAAGCGGTTGAACATATACGCTGCAATCGCACCGGAGATGATACCGCCCAGAACACCGGTGTCAGCCAAGTGTTTCGCGGCAATCTCTTCTGCCGGTAAATGCAGAACCAGCGGCGCAACCACGGCCATGGTTTTCACCATGATGCCGTAAGCTACCACTGCAGCCAGCGCAGATACGCCGTCGTTATTGGTGAAGCCCAGAGCCACACCGATCGCGAAGATCAGTGGCATGTTAGCAAAGACAGAACCGCCTGCTTCGGCCATCACGTGGGACACTACGGCTGGCAGCCAGCTGAAGTTAGCAGAACCGACACCCAGCAGGATACCTGCGATAGGCAGTACGGATACTGGCAGCATCAGCGATTTACCGACCTTTTGCAGGTTAGCAAATGCATTCTTAAACATAATTGAGAGTGCTCCTGAGTATTTGTGCTTTTTTTACGCTTTCACGCATTGGCCCGGGGGGAGTACCGTGCCGTGGACAGGACATCTAAGCGCCCTTTATTTATTACACAGAGTAAAATAATTCCCTCTGAGTTTGTTTGACGGCTATCACGTTTCAGCTTAAGGCGGTCGAAAAACTTGCAGTTATTTACAAAAAGCATGTCTGGATGTGTCTAAAAACACCCTCACCGCCCCAAATGAGGCGGTGAACTTTACTCGCTTTGTTTATTAATTACGAGCCTAAAAAAAACAGGTGTATCAGACAGATTGCAGGCGGGCGGGGTCAATATGGAACAGCGTGGAGAAGTTTTCCGTCGTGACGCGGGCCAGCTCTTCGATGCTGACGCCCTTCAGTACGGCCATGTACTCCGCCACGTCTCTCGTCATCGCGGGCTGGTTCTCTTTACCGCGATGCGGAACCGGCGCCAGATACGGAGAATCGGTCTCCACCAGGATGCGATCGAGTGGGACATAACGGGCAGCATCACGCAGCTGCTCGGCGTTACGGAACGTCACGATCCCGGAAAACGAGATATAAAACCCCAAATCAAGCAGCTTACCCGCCGTTTCTCTGTCTTCTGTGAAACAGTGTAGTACGCCACCGCAATCCGTCACGTTTTCTTCCCGGAGGATCGCCAGGGTATCCGCTCGCGCATCGCGGGTGTGGACGATAACCGGCTTGTTCAGCTCGCGGCCAATACGAATATGGTTGCGGAAGGACTCCTGCTGGCGCGGTTTGGTTTCCGGCGTATAAAAATAGTCCAGCCCGGTCTCGCCCATTGCCACTACGCCCTCTTCTGCCGCCAGTCGGCGCAGATCCTCAACGTCGTACGCCTCGTCCTGATTCAACGGGTGCACGCCGCAGGAGAACACCACGTTATCGCGAACGCCCACCAGCTCGCGCATGGTGCGATACCCCGGCAGCGTCGTCGCCACCGCAAGGCAGAATTTCACATCGCGGGCAGCGGCTTTTTCCAGCACGTCATCCACGTTTTTATGCAGGGATTGATAATCCAGGCCATCAAGATGGCAGTGTGAGTCGACTAAAAACATAATGTCTCTCTCAGAGATGGGAAACCGGCGGCGTAACGCCGGGTTGCAGGTAGTGTTCAATACGCAGTAACTGGTCGGTCAGTAAAAGCTCGCGATTAAGACCCGTCACGGTTAAAAGCTGTTCACGGCTGTGGCAAACTTCATGAAGCACCGCGCGCAGAATCGCCCCTGAGAGGCGGTTCGCCAGCGTATTGACCAGCGGCCACGCGTCCGGATTGGTCAGCAGCGTTGCCCCCTGCTGGATTTTAAGCGCATCCAACAGCAGGGAGGCCAGCCAGTGCAGACGCTCCACCACCCGATCGCTGTTCAGCGCGGGCAGTAAACTGAGCCAGTCACGGTTATCGAGCGCCGCTTCGACGGCCCGGCAAAGCGTTTCTCGCTCTGACCAGACGTCAGGTTGCAGCAGCGCCAGCGCCGCCGCGGGCGCACCGCTGCTCAGGCGTAACGCGGTCAGCGCGCTTTCTTGTGACGTTGTCACCTCGCGCGCAAGCCAGCTCAGCGCCCACGATTCCTGAGGCACCGCCAGGTGATGAAGACGACAGCGGCTGCGCAACGTCGCCAGCAAGCGTCCCGGGTCACGGCATGAGAGGAAGAACCACGTTTTTACCGGCGGCTCTTCCAGGGTTTTTAGCAGGGCGTTAGCCGCCGCCTCGGTCAGCAGCGTTGCGTCTTTAAGCCAGACCACCTTCGCGCCGCCCAGCCGCGCGTGTTCATACAATTTTTCACTGACTTCACGCACGGCATCAATACCGAGCGCGCTTTTGCCCTTCTCAGGCTCAAGCGTATAGTAGTCAGGATGCGTGCCCGCCTGCATCAGCTGGCAGCCGCGGCATTTGCCACAGCTCTTGTGCCCTTCCGGCTGCTGACACATCAGAAAACGGGCGATGGCGTAAATCAGCGCATCGTCGCCCATTCCCGGCAAGGCCTGAATCAGTAACGCATGATGCCCCCGACCCGCCTGATAGCTGCCGATCAGCTGTTCAAAGTGCGGGCGCAACCATGGATACCATTTCATGCCTGCTGCTCCTGCACCCACTGCGTAACGGTTTGCTGAATGTCACGCGTAACGTCGTCCAGGGATTGCGTTGCGTTGATGGTGCGAATGGAGCTGTCCTGTGCGGCCAGTTCAAGATAGCGCGCGCGGGTGCGGTTAAAGAAATCAAACGACTCCTGTTCAATGCGATCCAGCTCGCCGCGCGCGCGGGCGCGCTTGAGGCCCACTTCCGGGGTCACATCGAGATAGAGCGTCAGGTCGGGGCGAAAATCACCTAATACGGCATTGCGCAGCGTTGCCAGCATGGTCTGGTCAATACCGCGACCTCCGCCCTGATACGCCTGAGTGGACAGATCGTGACGATCGCCAATTACCCACTTGCCGCTGGCCAGGGCAGGCTTAATCACCGTCTCAACCAGCTGAACGCGTGCCGCGTAGAACATCAGCACTTCGGCTTTGTCAGTGATAACCTCGTCGCCGACGGATTTAATATCCAGCACCAGGCTGCGCAGCTTTTCAGCCAGCTGCGTGCCGCCCGGCTCGCGGGTGAATACCATGTCCACCACGCCAAGCGCGTTGAGCGTATCCACCACCACGTTGCGGGCGGTGGTTTTACCCGCCCCTTCGAGTCCCTCAATGACAATGTATTTACTGCGCATTTTTTTCCTTAAGTGCCTTCAGATAGTCCTGAACGGAGCGATTGTGGCTGGCAAGGTTGGTGTTAAAGGTATGCCCCCCTTTTCCATCAGCCACAAAATAGAGATACGGTGTTTTCGCCGGATGCGCGGCGGCGTTGAGCGACGCTTCGCTCGGCGTGGCAATCGGGCCTGGCGGCAGGCCGCTAATCACGTAGGTATTATACGCCGTTGGCGTCTCGAGATCTTTCCTCGAAATCTTTCCGCTGTAGCTCTCGCCCAT
Organism: Enterobacter sp. PP-008-ECC_S150; assembly: GCF_045257065.1. Classification (NCBI taxonomy): domain Bacteria; kingdom Pseudomonadati; phylum Pseudomonadota; class Gammaproteobacteria; order Enterobacterales; family Enterobacteriaceae; genus Enterobacter; species Enterobacter sp. PP-008-ECC_S150. The sequence continues at coordinate 33,183 of NZ_JBJHHG010000007.1, forward strand.
GCCGTAAATAACGGTAGGGTCGGTTTGCAGACGCATGCCGATGCGCAGACGGTTGATAAATACTGACGCCACGCGATCGCGCTCCGCTGGCACGGCCGTCTCTTTCTCGATGATCGAGGCCATGGTCACGAACTGGTTCCGATCGCTGTAAGGCAATCCTTCCATTCGGCCTTCCCAGGCGGCATCGACGGCGGCGACCATTTTTTTGTGCGCCCGCTTCAGGATCGCCACATCGGTCGTGCCGGCCGTGTACATCCAGGTGTCGGGCCAGAACCAGCCTTCCACCCATTCCGGGTGTTCAAGCTTCAGCGCTTCAGCTACCGTCTGATAGCTGTCGTCTTTTAACGTATGTTTGATATACGGCGCATCGCGCAGCTGTTTGAGGTAATCGCTCAGGCGCATCCCTTCCACAAACCGCAGGGGGAACTGGGCTTCTTTGCCGCTTTCCAGCAGCTGCAGCATCTCTCTGACGGTCATTCCCGGCGTAAAGCGATAGGTCCCGGCCTTGAAATGTGACAGCTCCGGTTCAACGCGCAATAGCCACTGGAATACCCGTGGACGATTAATGATCTTGTCGCCATAAAGCTGTTCCCCAAGCGCCTGACGGCCGGTTCCTGCTTTCAGGGTAAAGATCGTTTCGTCTTTAACCAGGATCTTGCTGTTCGCCAGCTGGCGAACTTTCCATACGCCAGCTCCGCCAGCGACGCCCAGCGCAACGATGAGGATAAGGACAAAGCGCAACATTTTTTTCATGACTATCTGGTTTGCTCACATATCGGGGCTAAAAACTGAAACAGCTCGCGCGAAGACCAGCGTTGGTGGCCATACGCACGGACCGGTACAACAGGCATCAGCGCATTGCAAATGATGACTTCATCCGCGGTCTGTAGGGCGGCTTCTCCTGCGCTAACTTCGACAACGCGAAAGCCAGAGCGTGCCAGCCGATCCAGACAAAACTGACGCATTAATCCATTTACGCCAGCGTGTTCCAGCGACGGCGTAAACACCTCTTCCCCCTGCCGCCAGAATAAATTAGCCGCACAGCATTCCGTAATGAACCCTTCGCTGTCAAGAACCAGCGCCTCATCGGCGTCTGTCTGTTCAAGTTGAGTACGAATGAGCACCTGCTCAAGGCGATTGAGATGCTTAAGCCCGGCCAGCATCGGGTTTCGTCCCAGCCGTATTGGGCTCAGCGTCAGCGTGACGCCGTCCTCTCGCCAGCGAGAGTAGTGCGCGGGATAAGCAGAAACGGAGAGAATACGCGTGGGGTTAAGACACGCTGCGGCGCTGTAACCCCGGCCACCGCTGCCGCGGCTGATGATAACCTTGAGTACGCCGCCAGGCTTGCCGGATGCGAGCTGGCACATTTCCTGGCGCAGTGCGTCCCAGAGCGTAAAGGGGATCATTAGCGTTTCACAGGCATGCTGCAGGCGACGAATGTGCGCCTCAAGCAGGCAGACCTCGCCGTCCAGAATGCGCGCCGTCGTAAAGCAACCATCACCGAACTGTATCGCCCTGTCGCTGGCAGGCAGCGTGTCCTGCTCAAGGCCATTGATTAAAAACATGGTGGCTCCTTATGCGTGGGCGTTTAGTCTGGCAGGATGTCATGCAGCCGACAAGAAGATTAGGCTGAATAAAAAAAGGCCCGGCAAGCGGACCTTTTTAAACGCTATCGGGACGTCAGGATCAGATCTTTTTGAAGATCAGAGAACCGTTGGTGCCGCCGAAGCCGAAGGAGTTACACAGGGTGTACTCCATACCGCTAACCTGACGCGCTTCGTGAGGCACGAAGTCCAGATCGCAACCTTCATCCGGGTTATCCAGGTTGATGGTTGGCGGCACAGCCTGATCGCGCAGCGCAAGGATGGAGTAGATGGACTCTACCGCACCCGCCGCACCCAACAGGTGACCGGTCATGGATTTCGTCGAGCTGACCAGTACGCGGCTGGCAGATTCGCCGAAGATAGACTTAACCGCCTGAGCTTCCGCTTTATCGCCTGCAGGCGTAGAGGTACCGTGCGCGTTCACGTAGCCAATTTGTGCTGGGGTAATACCCGCATCACGAATCGCGTTTTCCATCGCCAGCGCGGCACCCGCGCCGTTCTCAGGAGGAGACGTCATGTGATACGCATCGCTGCTCATACCAAAGCCAACGACTTCAGCATAAATTTTCGCACCGCGTTTTTTCGCGTGTTCGTACTCTTCCAGTACGATCATGCCCGCCCCGTCGCCCAGCACGAAGCCGTCACGGTCTTTATCCCACGGACGGCTCGCCGCCTGCGGATTATCATTACGGGTAGACAGCGCACGCGCCGCACCAAAACCGCCAACACCCAGTGGGGTACTGGCTTTTTCAGCACCGCCCGCAACCATAGCATCTGCATCGCCGTACGCAATAATGCGCGCGGCCTGGCCGATGTTATGTACGCCAGACGTACAGGCGGTCGCGATAGAAATGCTTGGCCCACGCAGGCCGAACATGATGGTCAGGTGACCCGCCACCATGTTAACAATCGTGGACGGAACGAAGAACGGGCTGATCTTACGCGGGCCGCCATTCATCAGAGATGTATGGTTTTCCTCAATCAGGCCAAGACCGCCAATCCCGGAGCCAATAGCGGCGCCGATACGGGTTGCGTTCTCTTCCGTAATCTCAAGGCCAGAATCCTGCATGGCCTGAACGCCAGCGACAATTCCATATTGAATGAAGGCATCCATCTTGCGCTGTTCTTTGCGCGAGATGATCTCTTCACAGTTAAAATCCTTTACTAAGCCAGCAAATTTCGTTGCATAGGCGCTAGTATCGAAATGGTCGATTAGGCTGATGCCGCTCTGACCGGCAAGGAGAGCTTTCCAGGTGGACTCTACGGTATTGCCGACAGGAGACAACATGCCAAGTCCGGTCACAACTACACGACGCTTAGACACGTTTGTCCTCCAGGGAGGGATAAAAAAAGAGATTCGTGGGACTAAAAAAGATAAAACTCAGGCGGTCGAATGACCGCCTGGAGATGTTCACTTACGCCTGGTGACCGTTGATGTAATCAATGGCAGCCTGAACGGTGGTGATCTTCTCAGCTTCTTCGTCCGGAATCTCAGTATCAAACTCTTCTTCCAGAGCCATTACCAGCTCAACGGTGTCAAGAGAATCTGCGCCCAGGTCTTCAACGAAGGAAGCGGAGTTCACAACTTCTTCCTGCTTAACGCCCAGCTGTTCGCCGATAATTTTCTTAACGCGTTCTTCGATAGTGCTCATACTCTTAAATTTCCTATCAAAACTCGCTTTCGCGATGGTTTTCGTAGTGTATAAAATGTTGAAAAATTTGCAACTAAATCCCGGCAGTTCTTACCACGATTTTACGTTATTTTGAGGCCATTCGCCCTAATAACGCAAATATTTTTGATCGTGATTAAACCATGTACATCCCGCCGTTGACGTGGAGGGTCTCACCAGTGATGTAACCCGCTTCGTCAGAGGCTAAAAATGCAACCGCACTGGCGATTTCTTTAGGGTCGCCAAGACGACCCGCCGGAACTGCCGCCAGCGTACCCGCACGCTGATCGTCCGTCAGCGCACGCGTCATGTCCGTTTCAATAAAGCCCGGAGCAACAACGTTTACCGTAATACCGCGGGACGCAACTTCACGCGCCAGCGACTTACTGAAACCGATCAGACCCGCTTTCGCCGCAGCGTAGTTAGCCTGACCAGCATTTCCCATGGTACCAACCACAGAACCGACAGTGATAATACGACCATGACGCTTTTTCATCATAGCGCGCATTACCGCTTTTGACAGACGGAATACAGATGACAGGTTGGTTTCGATGATATCGTTCCACTCGTCGTCTTTCATTCGCATTAACAGGTTATCGCGAGTGATCCCGGCATTGTTTACCAGAATGTCCACTTCGCCAAACTCTGCGCGAATATTTTCCAGAACAGATTCGATAGATGCAGGTTCAGTCACATTCAGTACCAGACCTTTACCGTTCGCACCCAGATAGTCGCTGATGGCCTTAGCGCCATTCTCGCTGGTTGCTGTACCAATCACCTTCGCGCCGCGCGCAACCAGTGTTTCAGCAATTGCACGCCCGATACCGCGGCTTGCGCCAGTGACCAGGGCGATTTTTCCTTCAAAACTCATGGTATTCCTCTTTTATTGCGAGAGTGCCGCTGACATGGCTTCCGGCTCGTTAATCGCCGAGGCAGTCAGGGTGTCAACAATACGTTTTGTCAGGCCGGTGAGGACTTTACCTGGGCCGACTTCATACAGATGCTCAACGCCCTCCGCTGCCATAAACTCAACGGTTTTGGTCCACTGTACCGGGCTGTAGAGCTGGCGAACCAGCGCATCGCGGATCGCTTCCGGCGTGGTTTCGCATTTCACATCGACGTTGTTCACAACGGAAATCGTCGGTGCGTTAAACGTAATTTTTTCGAGCTCAACCGCCAGCTTCTCGGCAGCAGGCTTCATCAGTGCACAGTGGGACGGCACGCTGACCGGCAGCGGCAGCGCACGCTTAGCACCGGCTGCTTTACAGGCCGCACCCGCACGTTCAACCGCTTCTTTATGACCGGCAATAACCACCTGGCCCGGCGAGTTGAAGTTTACCGGAGAGACAACCTGACCTTCAGCAGACTCTTCACACGCTTTTGCAATGGCCGCATCATCCAGACCGATGATGGCTGACATGCCGCCCGTGCCTTCCGGCACCGCTTCCTGCATGAATTTACCGCGCAGCTCCACCAGGCGTACCGCGTCAGCAAACGCGATCACACCGGCACACACCAGCGCAGAGTATTCGCCCAGGCTGTGACCGGCGAGCAGGGCTGGCGCTTTACCGCCCTGCTGCTGCCAGACGCGCCACAGCGCAACGGAGGCGGTCAGCAGCGCGGGCTGCGTCTGCCAGGTTTTGTTCAGTTCTTCGGCCGGCCCCTGCTGGGTCAGCGCCCATAAATCATAACCCAGTGCATCAGAAGCTTCACGGAAAGTCTCTTCAATGACCGGATAGGTTGCTGCCATTTCAGACAACATACCAACGGTCTGAGAGCCCTGGCCCGGGAACACAAAAGCAAATTGCGTCATTTTTTATTCCTTATACTAGAAACGAACCAGCGCGGAACCCCAGGTGAACCCGCCACCGAAGGCTTCAAGCAAGACCAACTGGCCCCGTTTGATTCGTCCATCGCGTACCGCTTCATCAAATGCGCACGGTACCGACGCCGCAGAGGTGTTGCCGTGACGGTCCAGCGTCACCACAACGTTATCCATCGACATGCCCAGCTTTTTCGCGGTCGCACTGATGATACGCAGGTTCGCCTGGTGCGGCACCAGCCAGTCAAGCGCGGAGCGCTCAAGGTTATTCGCTTCCAGCGTTTCATCGACAATGTGCGCAAGCTCAGTCACTGCCACCTTGAACACCTCGTTCCCTGCCATGGTCAGGTAGATTGAGTTGTCCGGATTCACGCGATCGGCGTTAGGGAGCGTCAACAGTTCGCCATAGCTGCCATCAGCATGCAGATGCGTAGAGATGATGCCCGGCTCTTCGGACTGCCCCAGCAGCACCGCGCCCGCACCATCACCAAAAATAATGATCGTTCCACGATCGCCAGGATCGCAGGTGCGCGCAAGCACGTCAGCACCGATCACCAGCGCATATTTAACGGCACCGGATTTCACGTACTGATCGGCAACGCTCAGCGCATAGGTGAAGCCTGCGCACGCGGCAGCGACGTCAAACGCCGGGCAGCCTTTAATACCGAGCATGTTTTGCACCTGGCACGCCGCGCTTGGGAAAGCATGCGTGGCAGACGTCGTGGCAACCACGATCAGGCCAATCTGTTCTTTATCAATGCCCGCCATCTCGATAGCACGCTGTGCGGCTTCGTAACCCATGGTCGACACGGTTTCGTCTGGCGCGGCAATACGACGTTCACGGATACCTGTGCGCGTGACAATCCACTCGTCAGACGTATCTACCATTTTTTCCAGATCGGCGTTGGTACGCACTTGTTTTGGCAGGTAGCTGCCGGTACCTAAAATCTTCGTATACATGTACGCTCAGTCACTTTTAGCTAATACAGATTCCAGGCGAGCGGCAATCCGCTGAGGGACTTGTCGCTGCACCGCCTGCACTGCCTGTTCAATCGCGACAGCAAATGCTCGCTGATTGGCGGCGCCATGACTCTTAATCACGATGCCGCGCAATCCTAACAGACAGGCGCCATTATACTGGTCGGGGTTGAGGTGACTGAATCGCCGCGTCAGGCTTTTTTGTAACCAACGCTTCAATAAAATCAGCCACCAGGCGCTTTTTTTGCCTTCTCCCTGAGATTTCAGCAGAGAAAGAAACATGCGCACGACCCCTTCCATGGTCTTCAACGTGACGTTTCCGGTGAAGCCATCGCACACCAGAACATCCGTTTTCCCCGTCAACAACTCATTGGCTTCGAGATAACCAATATAGTTGATGGAGGGAACCTGTTTGAGCAATTCAGCCGCTTCGCGAATGCTGTCCAGGCCTTTGGTCTCTTCTTCACCAATGTTCAGTAACGCAACACGGGGCGTGTTGATCCCGACCACTTCTTCTGCCAGCACCGCTCCCATCACGGCAAACTGGGCCAGCATAGTACTATCACAGTCGACGTTAGCGCCCAAATCGAGCACTACCGTCTTGCCCTTCTGCTGATGCGGTAATACCGTCACCAGCGCCGGGCGCTCAATACCGTCAATCGGTTTGAGCAGCAATTTCGACAGCCCCATCAGCGCGCCGGTATTCCCCGCGCTAACGCAAGCCTGGGCTCGCCCCTCTTTCACCAGCTCCAGCGCTATCCGCATCGAGCTGCCACGACTGTTGCGAATCGCCTGCGAGGGTCGGGCATCACTGGCAATAACTGACTGCGCAGGAATAATCTGCAGACGTGAACGTTGTTCAAAGTCAGCTTTTGCGAGTAATGGCGTGATTGTGTCGGGATTGCCGACTAAAAGAAGTGTGAGTTGCGAATTAGAATTCAGTGCCTGCAATGCTGCAGGCACTGTCACGGAAGGGCCAAAATCTCCCCCCATGACATCTAACGCCAGGGTTAGACGTGTCAAGGTATCGTCGCAGCCTGGTTCGGTAAATTCCCCGCTTGCACGGGGAAATCCTCACTAAGCCTAATCACGCTTGCGCGTGATTACTTAGTGATAACCTTGCGGCCGCGGTAGAAACCGTCAGCGGTGATGTGGTGACGCAGGTGTTTCTCACCAGAAGTCTTGTCTACAGACAGGCTGGTAACTGCAGTCAGCGCGTCATGGGAACGACGCATGCCACGTTTGGAACGGGTTGGTTTATTCTGTTGTACGGCCATGGACCTTACTCCTCAATTACTTACGCTTTAAGCTGGCTAATACGGCAAATGGGTTTGGTTTTTGCGCTTCATCAGGCAGTTCCCCAAAGACCATGTCCGCCTCGGACACTTCACAGTGTTCAGAATCATGCACCGGAACCACTGGCAAGGTGAGGATGATTTCATCTTCAACCAAAGCCAGAAGATCGATTTCACCGAATTCGTTAACCTCAATCGGCTCATACGCTTCCGGGAGTGCTTCAGCCTGTTCGTCAGAACGAACCGGACTGAAACAATACGTTGTGTGAACATGCTGTACAAACGGTTTCCCGCAACGCTGACACTCGAGCGTTACCGTCACCTTTGCATCACCGGTTAAAACGGCGAGACGCTGGTTGTCGATAGCGAACGACATGGAGCATTCTACATCACTGTCCACACTGACTACGGATTCGGCAATACGCTCGGCCTGATCGGAAGTATAGATACCTTCGTAATCGAGGCGTTTTTGAGCCGTACGAACCGGATCAAGAGTCAGGGGTAATTTTACCTTTTGCATAGGGCGCGCATATTAACTTTGTAACGTCATAGAGTCAAAGAAAAAGGCAACCAGAGCTGCCTTTTGCCAATTATTCGCACACATTGCGGCCTGTAGTTTAAAATGGCTGGCATCGATACGCTATATCTGGTGATAAAAATATGCCAAATCTCGTCCTTGCTTCCACGTCTCCCTACCGCCGAATGCTGCTGGAAAAGCTCGGGATCCCGTTTGAATGCGCCGCGCCAGAGGTGGATGAGACGCCACAGCCGGGTGAATCACCGCGTCATCTGGTGACGCGTCTTGCCAAGGAGAAAGCGCAGTCGCTGGCCGCACGCTACCCTTCGCATTTGATTATAGGCTCCGATCAGGTTTGCGTACTGGACGGCGAAATCACCGGCAAGCCCCATACTGAGGAGAACGCCTGCCAGCAGCTGATGCGCGCGCGCGGTACTATCGTGACCTTCTATACCGGCCTTGCCCTCTATAACTCCGCATCTGGCCATCTGCAAACCGAGTGTGAGCCGTTCGACGTACACTTCCGTCATCTCAGCGAGCAAGAGATTATGGATTACGTGCACCGGGAACGGCCGCTGAACTGCGCGGGGAGCTTTAAAAGTGAAGGATTGGGAATTGCGCTGTTCGACAAGCTGGACGGTCGCGATCCGAATACGCTGGTGGGGTTACCGCTGATTGCACTGTGCCAGATGTTGCGCAGAGAAGAGTGTAATCCGCTGACGGTGTAACTTTGCCCAGCGGCGCTTCGCTTGCATGGGCCTGCGGGTTTCGTAGGCCGGGTAAGCGCAGCGCCACCCGGCAAAAAATCAGCCGCGCAAAACCTTAAGACAGCGTTTCAACTGCTCATCCAGCGGCGCTTCAATACGGATGACCTCCCCCGTATTAGGATGGGTAAACTTCAGCGCTGCCGCATGCAGGAACAGTCGCGACAGGCCCGTCCCTGCCAGCTGCTTATCAAACTCGCGGTCGCCATAGCGGTCATCAAACGCGATGGGGTGCCCTGCAAACTGCGTATGCACGCGGATCTGGTGGGTACGGCCGGTCACCGGGCTGCAGCGCACCAGCGTGGCATACTCATAGCGCTCTTCAACCTTAAAGCGCGTTTCAGACGGTTTCCCTTCCTGGCTCACGCGAACAATACGCTCACCGCTTTGCAGAATGTTCTTCAGCAGCGGCGCCTGAACCACTTTTACATGGGACTGCCACTGGCCGCGCACCAGCGCCAGATAGTCTTTCTGCATTCCTTTCTCACGCAGCTGTTCATGCAGCGAACGCAGCGCGGAACGCTTTTTCGCCACCAGCAGCACGCCGGAGGTGTCGCGGTCCAGGCGGTGAACCAGCTCGAGGAAACGCGCTTCCGGGCGCAGGGCACGCAGCCCTTCGATTACGCCGAAGCTCAGACCGCTACCGCCATGAACGGCCGTTCCTGACGGTTTATTCAGCACCAGAATATGGTCGTCTTCGTAAAGAATGACATCGCTCAGGGCCGCCACTTTCTGTAGCTTCGGTGAAACGGTCTCTTCTTCACGCTCTGCCACGCGCACCGGCGGAATACGCACTTCATCGCCCGCCTCGAGCTTGTACTCGGGCTTCACGCGCTTTTTGTTGACCCGCACCTCGCCCTTACGCAGGATGCGGTAAATCATGCTCTTCGGTACCCCTTTCAGCTGGGTACGCAAAAAGTTGTCGATACGTTGCCCCGCGTCATCTTCGGCGATAGCAACCATTTTTACGGCTGGAGTCTCTGTTTTCATGGTTGGCGATTCTAAATATCGTCAGCCATTAGCGCCACTCATTTTTCTATGCTTATATTTACTTTTATCCGGGCACTCTTCGGTTTCGCGCAATCGATTTGGTGGTTATTAAACCAATCACCACCTTGAAGTGAAAAAACTGTGAGTAACCGGGTGATAATTGGTAAAAGTCATCTTGCTATAACCCGGCGAGCAGTGGAATAATGAAGCCGTTTTCCGTGTTAAATCCTGGTTACGTAAGGATGTCGACGGAATGACCAATTTTGCCTGACCGATCATCCACGCAGCAATGGCGTAAGACGTATTGATCTTTCAGGCAGTTAGCGGGCTGCGGGTTGCAGTACTTCCCGGTATAAGGATTGTTCTCTGGAGAGTTCTACCCAGGCAATTCCCCTGATAATTGCGCTGTGTTTCCGTATGAAATACAGGCAACCGACACTCTGCGCCTCTTAAGCGAGCGACAACCGTGAGGTTGGCGACGTGAACAGACACGAGGCCATCGGTTCATACCCCGGAAAGCGTCACCTTGCCCGCAGCTTTGTCGTCAATGTAAGAATAACGAGTAAGTTACGATGAAAAGAATGTTAATCAACGCAACTCAGCAAGAAGAGTTGCGTGTCGCCCTTGTGGATGGGCAGCGCCTGTACGATCTGGATATCGAAAGTCCTGGACACGAACAGAAAAAAGCGAACATTTACAAAGGTAAAATCACCCGCATTGAACCAAGCCTTGAAGCTGCATTTGTCGATTACGGTGCTGAGCGTCATGGTTTCCTCCCTCTGAAAGAAATCGCCCGCGAATATTTCCCTGCAAACTACAACGCCCATGGCCGCCCAAACATCAAAGATGTTCTGCGTGAAGGTCAGGAAGTTATCGTTCAGATCGATAAAGAAGAGCGTGGCAACAAAGGTGCCGCACTGACTACCTTTATCAGCCTGGCAGGGAGCTATCTGGTACTGATGCCTAACAACCCGCGTGCGGGTGGCATCTCTCGCCGTATCGAAGGTGATGACCGTACCGAGCTGAAAGAAGCGCTGGCAAGCCTTGAGCTGCCTGACGGCATGGGGCTTATCGTGCGTACCGCAGGCGTTGGCAAATCCGCCGAAGCGCTGCAGTGGGACCTGAGCTTCCGTCTGAAGCATTGGGAAGCTATCCAGAAAGCTGCGGAAAGCCGCCCTGCTCCGTTCCTGATCCACCAGGAAAGCAACGTGATCGTGCGTGCCTTCCGTGACTACCTGCGTCAGGATATCGGCGAGATTCTGATCGACAACCCGAAAGTGCTTGAGCTGGCGCGCCAGCACATTGCCGCGCTGGGCCGTCCGGATTTCACCAGCAAAATTAAACTGTACACCGGTGAAATCCCGCTGTTCAGCCACTACCAGATCGAATCCCAGATTGAGTCCGCCTTCCAGCGTGAAGTGCGTCTGCCGTCCGGCGGCTCTATCGTTATCGATTCCACTGAAGCGCTGACCGCTATCGACATCAACTCCGCTCGCGCAACGCGCGGTGGCGATATCGAAGAGACCGCCTTCAACACCAACCTCGAAGCCGCTGATGAAATCGCCCGCCAGCTCCGCCTGCGCGACCTGGGCGGTCTGATTGTTATCGACTTCATCGACATGACCCCGGTTCGTCACCAGCGTGCGGTAGAAAACCGTCTGCGCGAAGCGGTGCGTCAGGACAGGGCGCGTATCCAGATTAGCCATATCTCCCGCTTTGGCCTGCTGGAAATGTCCCGCCAGCGTCTTAGCCCGTCTCTCGGCGAGTCCAGCCATCACGTCTGTCCGCGCTGCTCCGGCACCGGTACCGTACGTGATAACGAATCTCTGTCTCTCTCTATTCTGCGTCTGATTGAAGAAGAAGCGCTGAAGGAAAATACCAAAGAGGTTCACGCGATTGTGCCTGTGCCGATCGCCTCCTACCTGCTGAACGAAAAACGTGCAGCGGTCAGCGCTATTGAAGCGCGTCAGGGCGGCGTTCGCTGCATCATCGTGCCAAACGATCAGATGGAAACCCCGCACTATCACGTGCTGCGCGTCCGCAAAGGTGAAGAGACCTCCACGCTCAGCTACCTGCTGCCGAAGCTGCATGAAGAAGAGATGGCCCTGCCATCCGATGAAGAGCCCGCCGAGCGCAAACTGCCAGAGCAGCCTGCGTTAGCGACCTTCATCATGCCTGAAGCACCGCCGGAAGCGGCCCTGGAAAAACCTGCGGCCAAGCCTGCAGCGCAGAAACCTGAAGCCGCAGTGGCGAAAGCCCAGCCGGCACAGCCGGGTCTGCTGAGCCGCTTCTTTGGCGCGCTGAAGAAGATGTTTTCTGGCGAAGAAGAGGTTCAGCCAGAGCAGCCGAAAGAAGAGCCAAAAGCAGCCAAGCCTGAGCGTCAGCAGGACCGCCGTAAGCGTCAGAACAACCGCCGCGACCGTAATGACCGTAGCGATCGTAATGACCGCAGCGAGCGTCGTGACAACCGTGACAATCGCTCTGAGAATGGCGAAGGCCGTGAGCAGCGCGAAGACAACCGTCGTAACCGTCGCGAGAAACAACAGCAGAATGTTGAAGATCGTGAAATTCGCCAGCAGGCGGGCGATGAGTCTGAGAAGAGCAAACAGCGTGATGACCAGCAGCCGCGCCGTGAACGCAGCCGTCGCCGTAATGACGAGAAGCGTCAGGCACAGCAGGAAGTCAAAAACCTGAACCGCGTAGAGCCTGTTGAACAGCAGGACGGCGAGCAGGAAGAACGCACTCAGGTTATGCCGCGTCGTAAGCAGCGCCAGCTTGCTCAGAAAGTTCGCTTCGCCTCTGAAGTAGCCGAAGAGTCAGCCGTTGTCGCGGTTGAAACCCGCGAGAGCACCACCGGTACACAAGTGGCGAAAGTCGATCTGCCAGCGGTTGTTGATAACAACGTTGAGCAGGATGACAACGGTGAAAACCGTGATAACGCCGGTATGCCGCGCCGTTCACGCCGTTCTCCACGTCATCTGCGCGTCAGCGGCCAGCGCCGTCGTCGCTATCGTGATGAGCGTTACCCAACGCAGTCTCCAATGCCGCTGAACATTGCCTGTGCTTCACCAGAAATGGCCTCCGGTAAAGTCTGGATCCGCTACCCGGTTGCGCGCCCGGAGCAGGTTGTAGAAGAACAGCCTGTAACCGAAGAGGTGATTGCCCCTGTCGCCGCGGTTGAAGAGGTGGTGACAGAAGCGGCAACCGTGGTTGAGCCTCAGGCTGTTGAAACGGAAGCACCTCACGCAGTGGAAGTTGAAACCACTCACCCTGAAGTGATTGCCGCGCCGGTTGAAGCCGCTCCGCAGCTTATCGCTGAAGAAGATGTCGCGGTGGCTGAAGAAGTCGCTGAAGAAGCTGAACCGGTCGCCGCGGTCGAAGACAGCGCTGAAACCGTCGTCGAAACCACTCCTGAAGAAGTCGTTCAGGACGTTGAGATTCAGGTTGAACCGGTTGTTGAAGAAGCAAAAGCGCCGGAAGTGAAGCCTGAGCCGGTTGTTTCTGCGCCAGCCGCTGCCCACGTGGCGACAGCACCGATGACGCGCGCCCCGGCGCCGGATTACGTGCCTGAAGCCCCGCGTCACAGCGACTGGGTACGCCCGGCCTTCAGCTTCGAAGGTAAAGGCGCTGCAGGCGGCCACAGTGCAACGCATCAGGCAACTGCACCGGCGACCCGTCCGCAGTCCGTCGAATAACGACGCTGAAAAGTAAAAAGCCGACCCTCGGGTCGGCTTTTTTATGCCTGCTTCATGGGCGTTCTCATCCCGGTAACCTCCGGCATGACCTGCCGCATCAGCTCCAGAAAACGCCGCAAGCGTGCCGGATAATAGCGGGACCAGGGATAAACCAGGTGAACCGGTAGCGCCGCCGGCTGCCACTCCGGCAGCAAATGTACCAGCCGCCCTTCCCGAAGATCCTCCTGTACCGTCCAGCTGGAGACCACCGCCACGCCAAGGCCGGTGAGCGCCGTATTGCGTGCGACATACAGGCTGTCGGTGCTGAGGCGTGGGGTAATCGCAATCCGCGCGGTGGCGGGCGAGGCATGGTGAAAAAGCTCTACGTGGCGCTGATAGAATGAGCTGATCGCAATCCAGGGAAACTGTTGCAGATCTTCCGGCGTATTCACCGCCGGAAAGCGAGCCAGCAGCGCCGGAGACGCCACCACCGAGCGCGGCACTTCGGCCAGCAGCACGGACACGGTTGCCGGATCGACCTCCATGCCCACCCGAATGGCGCAGTCGAGGTTATCACCCAGGAAATCCGCCGATCGATCGTTGAGCATCCACTCGATCGAAAGCTGCGGATAGCGTTGCAAAAATTCGGTTACAGGTTTCAGCAGCTGATCCTGACCAAACGCGTGCGGTGCCCGCACCCGCAGCACGCCTACAGGCTCGTCTTCCGTCTGCCCTACCTCATCTTCGAGCGCCAGCCAGCTGTCAATCACCCGGCGGGCGTGCTGATAGCAGCGCTCGCCGTCGTCCGTCAGCCGCGTGGTGTGGGTGGTGCGCAACATCAGGCGCACGCCCAGCATGCTCTCGAGCGACTGTAATCGTCTGCTCACCGTGGCCTGGGTTGTGGCCAGCTGACGTGCCGCCGCAGAGAGGGAACCCGCTTCTACAATGCGCACAAACGTCCGCATTAGCTCCACTCTGTCTATACGCTCAGCTCTTTTCATCTTCTTTTCAATTATACGTTCAACGTATAAGCGTTTTACCACCGGGCCCGCTACCGTCGCAAGGCGTCCTGATAAAAAATAGCGCCACACAACGTATGAGGAACATCTGATGAACACAACAAACGCCGCCCATGCCGTGAGCCGCTGGGTCATCTTCATGCTGGCGATCGGGGCTGGCTTCAGCGTGGCATCTATCTATTACGCCCAGCCTCTGCTGCCGCTGATGGGGGCCGATCTGCATCTGAGCATTGAAGGTATGGGCCTGGTGCCAACATTAACTCAGGCAGGCTACGCGCTCGGCATCCTGTTCCTGCTGCCGCTTGGCGATGGCCACGACCGCAGGACGTTAATTCTGATAAAGAGTGCCGCGCTGGCGCTGTTTCTACTCGGCTGTAGCCTCACCGGACAGATCCACTCCCTGCTGCTGGCAAGCCTGCTTATCGGCATGGCCGCCACCATGGCGCAGGATATTGTCCCTGCCGCGGCCATTCTCGCGCCGGAAGGCAAACAGGGGAAAACCGTGGGCACGGTAATGACCGGGCTGCTGATGGGGATCTTGTTATCAAGAACCGTGAGCGGCGTGGTGGGCGAAGCGTTTGGCTGGCGCGTTATGTACAAGCTGGCCGCGGCGAGCATTGCGTTCATCGGCGTGATGATGTGGTTCGTACTCCCCCGCTTTGCTATTCACTCCACGCTGAGCTACCCCGCGCTGATGCGCTCAATGGAACACCTGTGGCGTCGTTATCCGGCGCTGCGCCGGGCGGCGCTGGCTCAGGGTTTCCTGTCGATTGCTTTTAGCGCCTTCTGGTCAACGCTAGCGGTCATGCTGCTGGAACGCTATCACCTTGGCAGTGCCGTCGCGGGAGGTTTTGGGATTGCCGGTGCCGCCGGTGCGCTAGCCGCCCCGCTGGCAGGCGGTTTAGCAGACAGGCTGGGGGCAGGAAAAGTCACGCAGCTTGGTGCCGTACTGGTAACCGTCTCCTTCGCCCTGATGTTCCTGATGCCCGCGCTGAGCGTTCATGGACAGCTGATGCTGATCGCTCTCTCCGCCGTCGGGTTCGACCTGGGCCTGCAGTCGAGCCTGGTCGCCCACCAGAACCTGGTGTACAGCCTTGAACCGCAGGCGCGTGGTCGTCTCAACGCCCTGCTCTTTACGGTGGTCTTTATCGGAATGGCGCTGGGTTCCGCGTTGGGCAGCAATATCTACTCGCTGGCCGGCTGGACGGGCGTGGTCGCGCTGGCGACCGTCTGTGGCGCCATTGCGCTGGCAATCCGTCTGATTGAAAGCGCGCGTGTTGCCTCGGCACCGGCGGAAGCTGCATAAAAAAATGCCCAATCCACACGGATTGGGCAGTAAAACATGCCCAGTTTCAAGACATGCTCTAAGAGGTCAAGATGTTATTTGTTCAGCTGGAACAGAGACATGCCCTGCATATCACTAAACGCTTTATAAGACGCCTGCAGGGCCGCCTGCTGCATGGTGTAAGAGGAAATTGCCGCATTCCAGTCAACGTCCACAAGGTCGCTCATTTGCGAAGTCTGAGAGAGTGACCGGTCGTTACTCAACGTGTTCAGTTTATCCAGTTCGTTAAGCTTGGTACCCAAATCAGCCCGCACGGTTAATACATTATCGAGCGAGTTACGTAGCCCCCGGTTAGCAGCATCAATAGCGGCATTTTCCTGGTCGACCTTTGTTTGATCGTCCCCAACGGGGGTGTTCAACGAGGCGATCGCGTTATCCAGTATTTTGAACAAATTCTTTTCCGGTGTTCCACCACCCGGCTCCGGTGTTGCATTACTGGTAAACGTGGCGAAAACCTCTGTACCCGTGTGGCTGATCTGCATATTTCGCGCAGAATCCACCTGTTGGTTAACCGGGGTAGCACCACCGATATAATTGCCGCTGGTTTGGTCAAAAGCGACATTTTCCGTCTTGTAGCCAGCGAAGATATATCGTCCATTACCGTCAGTGCTGTTGGCGAGGTTCATCAACTGATCGCGGATGCCTTGCAGGTCCGTCGCCAGAGATGCTCGATCGCTGTCACTCAATGTCCCGTTCCTTGCATAGACGACTTTTTCCTGAGCGCTCTGAATGGCCGTTGTAACCTGTGAAAGGACGCTTTCTTCAAGAGATACTTTCTGCGTTGCAAAGGTACGCGCAAGATCGAATTGGCTATTCTGCGCCTGAGCCTGAGACAGAACAATCGCCTGCGACGCCGCAATAGGATCGTCCGACGGACGATTGACGCGCTTACCGGTGGTCATTTGTTCGCCGTAACTCAACCATTTGCTTTGGGAATCGGTGATCCCCCGCATGTTCTGGTCGTACATCATCTGGGTGCTAATACGCATTGTTCACCTCAACCTTAACGAATATTGATAATTGCGTCGAAGAGCGTGCTAGCAGTTTGTAAAACCTGCGCGTTGGCAAGGTAATACTGCTGGTAACGCTGCAAATTGCCATACTCTTCGTCGAGGTTTACCCCTGAGATAGACTGCTGCTGCTTGGTTAACTGCGTTTCCACATTCGCTTTCGTCTGGCTACTCACCTTCAGTGACGCCGTTGAGCTACCGACTGTACTGACAAGAGAGGCATACGCATCGTTGAAGGTTTTATTTCCGCCCACCACTTTCGCGTTTTGCAGGTCAAGCAGTTTTTGGCCGTTACGGTTGTCACTTTCGCCGCCGTTCTGCACCGAGGCCATCGCCAGCTTGGACTCGTCGCTGATCGCCAGATCCATGTTCATGATGACGTCGGAAACGGGCTTCACGGTGAAACTGTCTTTGGTATTTGCCGTGCCGCTTACGTTCACGTTAAGGCCATCAAACGACAGATTTCCACTGGCATCCGGGCTCATCGTAAAGCTGGTTTTGTCCGAAGTACGGGTGATGGTCCAGTCGGTGCCGTTAAACTGCAGCTGATAGTCCGTTGCCTGAACCTTGGTGCTATCCGCTACGGCGGCAGTGACGGTCGCCGTACCGCTATTTTTGCTGTTTGAAAGCACAGCTGGCGAACCAAAATCGAACAGCTTACCGCCCGCGTCGCCATTCGCATCAAATCCCGCTTCATGCTGCGTGTTCATCGCATCGGCAAAGGCCAGCGCCATCTGGTTCAGGGTATTACGCGCCTTATCCAGATCTTCAGAGCGAAACGTCAGTAACCCCCCTAACGAGCCGGTGGTGACCATCTTCTCAGGGATCTCAACATTCCCCGCCACGTCATCGACGTAGGCGATAGTGGTACGGGACGGATCCGCGCTGGACTTCACGGCCGCCAGCTGGTTAGCTTTGCTGCCCTGCACCAGGCTGTAACCGTTGCCGAAAGAGATGTTGTACGTGCCGCCATCCTGAACAGAGACTTCCACACCTACGATTTTGTTCAGCTCGGTAACAAGCTGATCGCGCTGATCGAGCAGATCGTTCGGCGATGCGCCCGCACCGACGCCGGTCAGGCGGGAAATCTGATCGTTCAGATTCGCAATCTGCTTTGCATAGTTGTTGATCTGCGAAACGCTGGCACCGATCGCAGTATTGACCTGCGCATCCTGGTCGCGAAGATACTGATCGTTGGTTTTGAACTGATTGACCAGACCACCCGCTTTACCCAGCACCGTCTGACGTGCAGCCGGGTCTTCGGCGTTGCTCACCAGGGTTTGCAGGCTTTTGAAGAAGTCCTGCAGGGTGGTGGAGAGCGAGTTGGTGGTATCGGACAGCACATCGTCAATTTTTGACATCTGCTGGTAGCGCGTCGTCAGGCCGCTGCTCTGCGTCTGCGCGGCGCGCAGCTGGTTGGTAATGAAGGCGTCATACTCACGCTGGACACCGGAGACATACACCCCGTTACCCACCCAGCCACCGCCGGTCAGCGTGCTGTTAGAAGCGCCCAGCACCGTGGTCTGGCGGGTGTAACCTGCCACGTTATAGCTTGAAATATTATTACTGACGGTATTGAGTGCCGACTGCGCAGCACTGAGGCCACTCATGGCGCTGTTAATCAAACTGGACATGGGGGTTCCTTTTATACGTTCAGACACGAGTCCTGATGAAGGTTATCGGCAACCTCCACCGGGACTTGAGAACTTTCAGAACAGATTTTCAATATCTGTGCTATAGGCTTTGCTGACCTTCTCGCCCATCGATTTCAGCTGCTGGATCATGCTGGTGAGCTTGCGGGCATAGTTCGGGTCAGTCGCGTAGCCCGCGTTTTGCAGCGCCTGAGCACCCTGCTCCGCCGTCGCCGCCTGGGTCACGGCGGTATAGCGCGGATTTCGGCTCAGCAGGCCAACGTAATCGGACAAGGCTTCCAGATAGGAGCTGTAGACGCGGAATTTGGCTTTCACCTTCACCGCCGCGCCGTTCTCGTATTCGGTGGTGGTGATCTCCGTTGTCGGCCCCTTCCAGCTGGAGGTAGCCTTCACGCCGAAGATGTTGAAGCTCGGCTCGCCGTTTTGCTTGCGGATCTGGCGCTGCCCCCAGCCCGACTCCAGCGCGGCCTGGGCCAGAATCAGGTGATGCGGCACGCCGCTCTGTTCGCTGGCAAGGCGCGCAGGCAGAGAGAGCTGCGCCAGGAAGTCTTTGCTGTCACCCGAGAGCGGCTCATCGCCGCTGCCCGTGGCTTTCGGCATCGCTTTACGCACCAGTTGCGTCAGGGCCTGGTTCTGATAACTGGTCACCGTTTCCAGGTCGAACTTCATCGGCACCTGCTGCGGCTGCTCCTGAGGCTGAATGCCCTGCGCGGCTTCGGTCTGTTTGACAATCATGTCAGCCAGGCCGAGGCCTTTACCGGCGGTCATCTGCTGCGCAATCTGCTGATCGTACATGCTGGTGTACAGACGCGTTGAATCACTGCTGAACATCCCGTCCTTCGGCAGGGTTTCACGCATGCTTTTCAGCATCATCTGTACAAACATCCCTTCAACCTGGCGGGCGACCGGGCGGATGTTTGCCGCCGGGTCTTTTCCTGCTTTGGTTTTCAGTTCGTTCAGCGACTGGGCGTCCCAGGCGGCACTGGTCAACAGTTTGCTATCGGTCAACATTAGATGATTTCCAGTTTCGCGCGCAGGCAGCCGGCGCTTTGCATGGATTGCAGGATGGACATCAGGTCCATCGGCGTTGCGCCCAGGGCGTTCAGGGCACGCACCACGCTGTTCAGGTTGGCGCTGGAGCGCACGCTCTGCAGTGACCCGCCGCTCTGGCGCAGATCGATCTGCGTTTGTGGCGTCACCACCGTCTGTCCTCCACCAAATGGCGTATTCGGCTGGCTCACGTTCGCGGAGCGGTTTACCGTCACGGAGAGGTTCCCCTGCGCCACGGCGCAGCTGTCGAGCGACACTTCCCGGTTCATCACCACCGAGCCGGTACGGGAGTTGATGATCACCTTCGCATCCTGAACCGGAACGTTCACTTCCATATTCTGGATATCCGCCAGCATGCGCACCTGGTTGCTGCTGCCGGTGGAGGTGCGGATCTGCACGGTGCGCGCATCGAGCGCCGTGGCATTACCGTAGCCGCGGCTGCGGTTGATGGTATCGGCAATCTGCTGCGCCATCGTGAAGTCTTCATTATTGAGCTGAAGGTTGATGGTATTGCCCGTACCAAACTGGGTCGGCAGCTCGCGCTCAATGATCGCCCCGTTGGTAATACGTCCGCCGTTGAGCTGGTTCACCTGCACGCTGCTTCCGCCTGCGGATGCTCCCGCACCGCCGACCAGAATGTTCCCCTGCGCCAGGGCATAGACCTGGCTGTCGACGCCCTTCAGCGGGGTCATCAGCAGCGTACCGCCGCGCAGGCTTTTGGCGTTACCCATGGAGGAGACCACCACGTCAATGGTCTGCCCCTGACGCGCAAACGCCGGATAGGACGCGGTAACCATCACCGCGGCCACGTTTTTCAGCTGCATGTTGGTTCCCGCCGGCACGGTAATGCCGAGCTGGGAAAGCATGTTGTTCAGGCTTTGGGTGGTGAACGGCGTCTGGGTGGTTTGGTCACCCGTACCGTCCAGCCCCACCACCAGGCCATAGCCAATCAGGGAGTTTTCACGCACGCCCTGAACGCTGGTGAGATCGCGAATACGGTCAGCCTGGGCAAACGTTGCCACCAGCGCGAGCGCCACGGCGAAGATCGATTTAAACATGGGTCACCTCGCTTACATCGGCGATAAATTAAGGAAGAAGCGCTGCAGCCAACCCATATTTTGCGCTTCATTGATATAGCCGTTACCGACGTACTCAATGCGCGCATCCGCCACCTGGGTGGACGGAACGGTGTTGCTGCCGCTGATGGTGCGAGGGTTAACCACGCCCGAGAAGCGAATGAATTCAGTGCCCTGGTTGATGGCGATCTGTTTTTCACCCACAACGTGCAGGTTGCCGTTAACCAGTACCTGGTCAACCGTGACCGTCAGCGTGCCGCTGAAGGTATTGCTGGCGTTCGCACCGCCTTTCCCGTTAAAGGTATTGCCGCCGGACGCGTTCATATCAGCACGCGCGTTGCCGAACAGCCCTTCGAGATAGCGTGGCACGGTATCGAAGCCAAAATTGGTTTTGCCATCGCGGCTGGCGTTCGCCGACGAGCTCTTGCTCGCGCTGACGTTTTCCTGCAGCACAATGGTCAATGTATCGCCGACGTTACGCGGGCGGCGATCTTCAAACAGCGGCTGATAGCCGTAATTAATCGGCTGCGCGGTCTGGAAAATGGAGCCGTTTACCACTGGCGCGGGGCCGGGAACGGGTTGGGCAGTCGTCGCACCCTGGACCAATGGTTTAGACGGGATCAAAGCACACCCGCTGAGGGTGACGGCCAGAACAGTCAGTATCGGATAACGAAACGCCGCGTTTTTTTGCATTGCCTTCATCTTCGAAAACAGGGAGCCGGCGCGGCGTTGACCGCACCGGGCTACACCTTAGAGTTGCGTCAGTTTCTGCAGCATCTGGTCGGTCGTCGACACTGCTTTACTGTTAATTTCATACGCGCGCTGGACCTGGATCATATTCACCAGCTCTTCAGCCACGTTTACGTTGGACGTTTCAACATAACCCTGGTACAGCAAACCCGCGCCGTTCAGGCCCGGGGTGCTCTCATTCGGCGTACCGGAGGATTGCGTTTCGGTGTAGAGGTTCTCACCAATGCTTTCCAGACCGGTATCGTTCATGAAGGTCGTCAGGTTGAGCTGCCCCACCTGAACCGGCGCCGCCTGCCCCTGCTGGGTGACGCTCACCACGCCGTCACGTCCAATGGTGATGCTCAGGGCGTTCGCCGGGATGGTGATCGCCGGCTGCACCTGGAAACCGCCCGCCGTCACCAGCTGGCCGTTCTGATCGACCTGGAACGAGCCGTCGCGGGTATAGGCTGAGGTTCCGTCAGGCAGCTGCACCTGGAAGAAGCCCTGGCCTTTGATTGCCACGTCTTTGCTGTTGTTGGTCTGTGACAGGTTGCCCTGGCTGTGCAGACGCTCGGTCGCCACCGGACGCACGCCGGTACCGATCTGCAGGCCGGAAGGCAGCGTCGTCTGTTCAGAAGACTGCGCGCCCGGCTGGCGGATGGTTTGATAAAGCAAATCTTCGAAAACGGCACGCTGACGCTTGAAACCATTGGTGCTCACGTTTGCCAGGTTGTTGGCAATCACGTCCATATTGGTTTGCTGGGCGTCCAGGCCAGTTTTCGCGATCCATAAAGAACTGATCATAAGGAGTCCTGTTAACTCATAGACAGAAGTTGGTTAGCCTTGCCCGCGTTTTCATCCACGCTGCTGATGATCTTCATCTGCATTTCGAAACGGCGGGCGCTGGCGATCATGTCGGTCATGGCTTCGACCGGCTTGACGTTACTGCCTTCCAGAACGCCGGACATCACGCGGATGCTCGGATCGGCCTGTAACGTGGCGCCCCGCGTCGCCTGCGCTGCCTGGGTCAGACGGAACATGCCGTCGTCGCCGCGCTGCACGTCTTTGGCTTCCGCTTTAACCAGCTTCAGACGGCCGACGGGCGCAACGGTGTTGGCCGGGTCGCCCGGGTTCAGCGCCGAAATGGTGCCGTCCGCGGCGATAGTCAGCTCAGAGCCTTCCGGCACGGTCAGCGGGCCTGCCTCGCCCATCACCGGATGACCCTGAATCGTCAGCTGGCCCGTCGCGCTCACCTGGATATTCCCGTTACGGGTATAGCCTTCACTGCCGTCCGCCGTTTGCACCGCCAGCCAGCCGTCCTGCTGCAGGGCAACGTCCAGCGGGCGTGAGGTATAGTCCATCTGCCCAGGCGTCATATCTGCGCCCGGGGTCGATGCCGTCACCAGCGTGCGGGTCGGCAGGGAAAGCCCTTCCACCGGCACCGCGCGCAGCGCATTAAGCTGAGCGCGAAAGCCCGGCGTCGAGGCGTTTGCCAGGTTGCTGGCGGTAACGGCCTGCTGGTTGAGCGTCTGGCTTGCCGCGCCCATCGCGGTATATATTGCGTGATCCATTGCGCCTTCCCGTTAGCCGCTTAACGCAGGTTAACCAGCGTGTTGAGGATCTGGTCCTGGGTTTTGATGGTCTGCGCGTTCGACTGATAGTTACGCTGCGCGACAATCATGTTCACCAGTTCTTTACTCAGGTCCACGTTGGAGGCTTCCAGCGCGCCGTTGGTCAGCGTACCGAAGTTGCCGCTTCCCGCCGTGCCCAGCAGCGCCACGCCGGAGGACTGGGTCGCCGACCAGACGTTATCGCCTTCCGATTTCAGGCCTTCGTTGTTGGCAAAGTTTGCCAGCACGATCTGCCCCAGCACCTGAGTCTGCTCGTTGGAGTAGTTCCCGACTACGGTGCCGTCATCGTTGATCTGGTAGCTCACCAGGTCGCCAGGCTTGAAGCCGTTCTGGCTGGTCGCCACGATATTGTTCGCACCGGTGTTCTGCTGCATGGAGTTAGCAAAACTCATGGCGAAGGTCGCAGGGGTCGCACCCGGAATGGTTCCGGTCGTGATGTTGATGCTTCCACCGCCGGTCAACGTGCCGTTATTGTCGAAGGTCAGGGTGGTAGCCGGCGCCGCCGGGCTGCCTGCCACGCTGCCGTCCTGGGCATAGACTTTCCAGGAGTTGGCCGGGGCCGCATCTTTAACGTAAAACAGGTTCATGTTGTGCGCATTACCCTGGCTGTCAAAGACGGTGACGGTGCCTTTTTTGTTGTAGGTGTCCGGGTTGGTCGGATCAAAGGCGGTCGTCGGTGCGGTATCGGTGGAGTTGAGGTTAATCTGCTGGGAAGCCGTGGTGGTGGACTTCGCCGCCATCAGCGTGGTCGGAATGTTGATCGCCTGCGGGTTTGCACCGGTCTGAACCGTTGACGGCGTCCCGGCCACCGGATAACCGGTTAATTGCATTCCCTGCATGTTCACCAGGTTACGGTTCTCATCCAGCTTGAACTGGCCGTTACGGCTGTAGAACACCGAGCCGTTTGCATCGACCATACGGAAGAAACCGTTCTGGCTGATGGCAACGTCCAGACCGCGACCGGTATTGGTGGTGGTGCCGTCGGTAAAGTCCTGAGTGATGCCCGCAACCTTCACGCCCAGGCCCACTTTGGAACCGGCAAACATGTCTGCAAAGGAAGCAGAACCGGATTTAAAACCATAGGTCGCGGAGTTGGCGATGTTGTTGCCAATGACGTCCAGGTTGGTGGCTGCAGCATTCAGGCCGCTGACCGCTTGAGAAAAGGCCATGACTTACTCCTGATAAGTGTTAAGGCTTAGATAATCTGCCGAACTTCGTCGAGTGTGGTGGAACCCGAGGTTCCCAAATCCAGTTTGCTGCCGTCGCTTCCTTTAATCACGCCCTGTACCAGCGCGAACTGCAGCGGCTGCGCGACCAGCTGGGTCGTCCCGTTGCTGGCGCTGATGGCCACCTTGTAGGAACCGTTTGGTGCTTTCGTGCCGTCGGTCAGGCTGCCATCCCAGGTAAAGGTATGAACGCCCGCCTTCAGCTCGCCGATGTCGATGGTGCGGACCACGGCGCCGGTCGAGTCGGTGATCGTCGCGGTCACTTTGTCAGCGGCCTGCTGCAGTTCAACGCCAAACGGCGTGGTGGTCGTGGTGGTGTTGCCTTCGGTGGTGCTGGTGCCCGCCAGAATCGTGGTGCCCGGGATCATCACCCCGTGGCCAATCAGGCTGGCGGCCTGCAGAGACTGGGCGCTGTTGATCTGGCCGGAGACGGAACCCAGGGTGGTGTTCAGTTTCTCAATGCCGCTGACGGTACTGATCTGCGCAAGCTGCGTGGTCAGTTCGTTGTTCTGCATCGGGTTGGTGGGATCCTGGTTCTTCAGCTGCGCCACCAGCAGCGTCAGAAAGCTGCCCTGCAGATCGGCGGCATTACTCCCGGTCAGGGAGTTAGACCCTGTCGAACTCTTCGTGTTATTAACACCCGTGTTCGTGGGATCGTTCATATTGACGGCAATGGACATGCGTGTCTCCTTTACTGGCCGAGAGTGAGTGTTTTGAGCATCATGCTCTTCACGGTATTAAGCACTTCGACGTTGGCCTGGTAGCTGCGGGATGCCGACATGGAGTTCACCATCTCCCCCACCACATCTACGTTCGGCATTTTCACGTATCCGCTGGCATCCGCGAGCGGGTTACCCGGCTCATACACCAGCCTGTCCGGCGCCTGGCTCTCAACCACATCAGAGACCTTCACGCCGCCCGTCGCCGCGCCTGGCGCCGCGTCGACCTGAAAGACAACCTGTTTGGCACGATAGGGCTGACCGTCGGGTCCGGTTACGCTGTCGGCGTTCGCCAGGTTACTGGCCGCCACGTTCAGACGCTTGGACTGGGCGGTTAACGCCGAACCGGCAATATCAAAAATATTCAACAAGGCCATCTATCAGTTCCCCCCCTGCAGGACGTTCATCATGCCTTTGATTTGTCCGCCGAGTACGGTCAGGCCCGTCTGGTATTTCAGGCTGTTATCGGCAAACTGCGTACGCTCCCGGTCCATATCCACGGTGTTACCGTCGAGTGAGGGCTGATCGGGAATGCGGTAAAGTAAATCGGTCGCTGGCGCGGTCATCGCCTGAGCAGGAATATGGCGAGAAGACGTCATGGCAAGTGCAACACCCGTTCCTTCGGCACGTCCACGCTCCATCACCTTTTTGAGTTCACTGGAAAAATCAATATCGCGCGCCTGAAACCCCGGGGTATCGGCGTTAGCGATGTTGGCGGCTAAAATCTCCTGCCGCTGGGCGCGTAAATTGAGCGCTTCCTGCTGAAAACGTAACGCGGCGTCGAGTTTATCGAGCATGTCTCCTCCGCTGATGGCAAAATTTCAGTTCACAGCTTAAATCTCACCCGGTCTCCCCTATCGACGGAATAAGCGCAAAATGCGTCGCTATTTATTCCGTTGATGCAAAACCGCTGCAGGTAGAATTCATTCAACTCTGGAAACGGTGGAACTTGCGATGCAAACGTTAAAACGTGGCCTGGTGGCAACTTTCTTGCTGTTTAGCCCGCTGGTGCAGGCTGAAGGCTTGCAGGATCGGCTGACGGCTTTTTTTGCGGAAAAGCTGGCGGGCTTTAGCGATGAGGTTAACGTTACCGTGCGCACGCCGCCGAATCTGTACCCGACCTGCGACCAGCCGTCATTCAGCGTGACGGGGACCACCCGGCTGTGGGGGAATGTGAACGTGCTGGCACGCTGCGCCGGTGAAAAACGCTATTTACAGGTTGCCGTTCAGGCGACGGGCAATTATGTTGTTGCCGCCGTGCCGATTGCGCGCGGCAGCGTGCTGCAGCCGAGCAGCGTGATGCTGAAGCGCGGCCGCCTGGATCAGCTCCCGCCCCGCACCATGCTGGAAATGAACCAGGCCCAGGACGCCGTGAGCCTGCGCGATGTTGCACCCGGCCAGCCGATACAGCTCTCCATGCTGCGTCAGGCATGGCGGGTAAAAGCGGGTCAACAGGTGATGGTGGTGGCCAACGGAGATGGCTTTAGCATCAACAGTGAAGGGAAAGCGTTAAACAATGCCGCGGTGGCGCAAAACGCCCGCGTCAGAATGTCCTCAGGCCAGGTGGTGAGCGGAACCGTCGATCCCGATGGGAATATTCTGATTAACCTATAATCTTTTTAAAGATTTTGCGGCGCGTGCCGATAAATATTCCACTAATGATGATGTCAGGCGCAAACGCCGCGAACCCTCGATGAGGACAACACTATGAGCATTGATCGTACATCAGCCCTGAAGCCGGTAAGCGCTGTACAGCCTCGCGAAACGAATGACGCTCCTGCGCAGAAAACGCGTCTGGAAAAACCGTCAACGTCCAACAGCACCAGCGTAACCCTGAGCGACGCACAGGCAAAACTGATGCAGCCAGGCACCAACGATATCAATATGGAACGTGTTGAAGCGCTGAAAACGGCTATTCGTAACGGTGAGCTGAAAATGGATACCAGCAAGATTGCTGATGCCCTGATTCAGGAAGCTCAGAGTTTCTTACAGAGTAACTAACCGTATGAGTCGACTGTCAGAAATACTGGACCAAATGACGGTTGTCCTGAACGACCTGAAAACGGTAATGGACGCTGAGCAGCAGCATCTCTCTTCCGGTCACATCAACGGCAGCGCGCTGCAGCGCATTACTGAAGACAAAAGTTCGCTCCTGGCAACGCTGGATTATCTTGAGCAACAGCGTCGCGCTGAGCAAGATGCAAAGCGCAGCGCCAATGACGATATTGTTGAGCGCTGGCAGACCATTACCGAAAAAACCCAGCACCTGCGCGACCTTAACCAGCACAACGGCTGGCTGCTGGAAGGTCAGATTGAGCGTAATCAGCAGGCGCTTGAGGTGTTGAAGCCGCATAAAGAAACCGGACTCTACGGAGCGGACGGTCAGACAGCGACGGCGCGTATTGCGGGAGTTAAAAAGATTTCGATTTGAAGCCTGGGCGACAAATCATGCAGTGGGGAGCACCATCAGGTGAACTCCCCTTTTGGCGTTTATGCGGTACGGCGGGCAAACTCTTTCACTTTGAAGCCCAGCACCGCGAGCGTAGCAAAGTACGCCACCACCCCGACGCCCACCACGGCCATCAGCCGCATCAGACGGAAGGGCATGGTGCCCTGAGACCACTCCGGCATGACATACATAATGCCGAGCAATGCCGCAGACATCACCAGTACCGCAATAATCAAACGCACCAGGAAGCTTGCCCAGCCCGGCTGCGGCGTGAAGATATCCTGCTTGCGCAGCTGCCAGTACAGCAGTCCGGCATTCAGACAGGCCGCCAGACCAATCGATAGCGACAGGCCGGCATGCTTCAGCGGGCCGATAAACGCCAGGTTCATCAGCTGCGTCATAATCAGCGTCACGATGGCAATTTTTACCGGCGTTTTGATGTCCTGACGGGAATAGAACCCCGGCGCCAGCACTTTTACCACAATAAGCCCCATCAGTCCGACCGAGTAGGCAATCAGCGCGCGCTGGGTCATTGCCGCATCGAAAGCGGTGAATTTGCCGTACTGGAAAAGCGATACCGTCAGCGGTTTGGCCAGAATACCCAGCGCCACCGCGCTGGGCAGCGCCAGCAGGAAGCAAAGACGTAAACCCCAGTCCATCAGGCGGCAATATTCATCGTGGTTGCCGCTGGCAAAGCTTTTCGACAGCGACGGCAGCAGAATAGTCCCCAGCGCCACGCCCAGCACCCCGGACGGAAACTCCATCAGACGGTCGGCGTAGTACATCCACGATACCGAGCCGGATACCAGGAAAGAGGCAAAGATGGTGTTGATGATCAGCGAGATCTGGCTGACGGAGACGCCGAGAATGGCGGGCCCCATCTGCTTAATCACGCGCATCGCGCCGGCATCTTTGAGATTGATGCGCGGCAGCACCAGCATGCCAATTTTTTTCAGGTGCGGCAGCTGGTACGCCAATTGCAGCACGCCGCCGACGGTGACCGCCCAGGCCAGCGCCAGCACGGGCGGTTTGAAGTGCGGCGCGGCGAACAGGGCAAAACCGATCATGCTGACGTTAAGAAACGTCGGCGCAAACGCCGGCACCGAGAAGCGGTTCCAGGTATTGAGGATGGCCCCCACCAGCGAGGCCAGCGAGATGAGCAAAATATAGGGAAAAGTAATGCGCAGCAGCTGCGAGGTCAGCGCAAATTTATCAGCCGTATCGGCAAAGCCAGGCGCGGTCACCATAATCACCCACGGCGCGGCCAGCATCCCGACGACGGTCACCACCGCCAGCGCCAGCGTCAGCAGGCCGGAGACATAAGAGACGAAGACGCGCGTGGCGTCCTCACCCTGCTTGCTTTTATATTCCGCCAGGATTGGGACGAATGCCTGAGAGAATGCCCCTTCTGCAAAAATACGACGCAGCAGGTTCGGCAGTTTGAACGCGACGAAGAAGGCGTCCGTGGCCATCCCTGCACCAAATACCCTTGCCACAATGGCATCGCGCGCAAAACCGAGCACGCGGGAAAACATGGTCATCGAGCTGACGGCCGCCAGCGATTTTAATAAGTTCATTAACGTGAATTTCCAGAACCATACGGATGTATAGGCCGGGTAAGCGCAAGCGCCACCCGGCAAAGCCAACAAGCGGCGCTTAGTCTAACCGGATTTCAACGAATTACTATCCGCAGATGTTACAGCGGGTTATTCGCTCATGGCCTCGCGCCAGAGCCTTTCCACAATGCGCTGGGCCAGAATGGCCTGTTCGCCAGACGTTTCAGGAACCGTCTGATTTTGCACGCAGGTGATAAAGTGGCGGGCGCATCCTGCGAAACCGCGCTGCTCGAGGGTGCTCTGCCAGCCCGGCGCCGGGAGCGTCACCACGCCGTTCCCCTTCTCTTCCCGCCACTCGCGCATGTCGGTAATGTCGTACAGCGCGCCGTCGGTCACCGCCTGCACGGATTCACGCTGACTCCCCGCGCGACGGTGCATGCTGGTGGTAATCTGAAGGTGCTCAACGGCAAAGTGATGTTCCGCATAGACCATCTGCCCCTGGTCGTTCGTCACCAGGGTACCGCTTTTCAGCAGCGCTTCGCCGTTGCCCAGCCACAGCGCCGTATCCACAACGTGCAGATAGTCATCCAGCAGCGTAAAGCGCAGATCGTTTGGCCCAATGCTGTCGGTGCGGTGCTTATCCATCCTAAGCGAAGCGAGCGTGCCCGACTGCGCCTTCAGCTGCTGATAAAGCGGCGCGAAGCGGCGGTTGAAGCCCACCATCAGCGTCAGTTTTTTGCGCGCTGCCAGCTCAATCAGCCGTTCCGCATCCAGGACATTTTCCGCCAGCGGTTTATCCACGCAGACGTGAACGCCCGCGTTGAGCAATTCGCTCACCACCTGGTAGTGGGTGGCCGTTGAGGTGTGCACAAAGACCGCATCACACTCGCGGGCCAGATCCTGAAGCGATGCCGCATACGGCATGCGCCAGGTGTCGCAGATCCGTTCTGCCTTTTCTCGGGTGGGGGACCATGCCCCTTGCAGGGTCCAGTCCGTCGCGGCACCTAAAACAGGCAGCCAGGCTTTTTGCGCGATGCCCCCCAGACCCACCACGCCTATGCGTAACTTTTTCACGGTTAGTCTCCCAGATGTGCCAACAGGGCATCCAGACGCTGCTTCAGCCCGGCAACCTCTTCTTCCAGCGCCTCTACGCGCGCGGCAAGCGTTTCGTTGCCTGCTGGAGATCCCGCGTCATCCTCCGCGCTAGCGACATCGACGTCGCCGCTGAAAAGATGCATATAGCGGCTTTCGCGCTTGCCCGGCTCGCGCGCCAGACGCGCCACGTAGGGGCCGTCTTCACGCCCGGCGAGCCCTTCCAGGGTCTGCTCGACTTCCTGCATATCGCTGAACTCGTGCATACGCGACGCGCGCGTGCGCAGTTCGCCCGGGGTCTGCGCCCCGCGCAGCAGCAGGGTGGTGATGACCGCCACTTCCGCACTGCTGAGCTTAAGGTCGCCAAATTCGGAGTTACAAAAGCGCTGCTCGTATTTGGTTACGCGGTTGCCGAAGCCGCTGACGGTGCGCAGATAGTGGCGTTTTACCAGTGCATCCAGCACGTCCTGAACGTCATGCTCGCTGAGGTTCATCACCGGCTCGCGGTTGGTTTTCTGGTTGCAGGCCAGGGTGACGGCGTTGACGGAGAGCGGATACTGCTCCGGCGTAGTGACCTGTTTTTCGAGCAAGCACCCAATCACGCGCGCTTCTGTAGCGTTTAGCTGATACTTCATCTTTTCTCCTTAACGACCTGCGGTCCAGTCCCGGGTGGTTAACGCCGTCAGAACGTGGTCGCGCCACTCTCCGTCTATCAGCAGATAGTCTTTGGCGTAACCCTCTTTCTCAAACCCTAAACGCGCCAGCAAATTGCCGCTGCGCTGGTTATGCGGCATATAGTTCGCCATAATGCGATGGATGTGCTGCGTGCGTTGCATATAGCGGATCGCCACCGTCAGCGCCTCGAACATCAGCCCCTGCCCCTGCCATTTTTGGCCGATGGAGTAGCCAAGGTAGCAGGCGTGAAACGACCCCCGCACCACGTTTGAAAAATTGGCGATCCCGATAATCTCTTTCTCTTCTGGATCCAGCAGCGCAAAATAAAACGCGCTGCCCTGCTTGTGAAATTCCGCGATCATGCTGAGCCGCGCCTGCCAGCCGGAAGGGTAACAATGGCTCTCGTCCCGAACGGGTTCCCAGGGTTTTAAAAACTGGCGATTCTCGGCGTAATAATCCGCCAGACGCCAGGCATCACGCTCGTGCACCAGACGAACGACCAGCCTGTCCGTTGTCAGACGCACTTTTGGCACATTACTGCGATAGCCAAACATCGATACCACTCCTTCCCGTCACTTCTGCTCACCCATTAGCTTTACTATACCTGCGCCTGCGCCGTCTGTGAAAACAGTGACATACCATTTTGCCCTCTTTTCGCCATTTTCGATGAGAACTCTCTATCAAAGCACCCTTTTGATAAAAAAATATTGTCACCTCCAGGGGTGGGAAAACGCGCGGCGACACCGCAGAATGTTAGCGTGCTCACCTTCTTATTTTCCCTGGAGGGAAAATGTCCCGCGTATCACAGGCCAGGAGCCTGGGTAAATATTTCCTGCTCGTCGATAACATGCTGGTCGTGCTCGGCTTTTTTGTCGTTTTTCCGCTCATCTCGATCCGCTTTGTCGATCAAATGGGCTGGGCGGCACTCATGGTTGGCATTGCCCTCGGGTTACGCCAGTTTGTCCAGCAGGGTCTGGGCGTCTTTGGCGGGGCCATTGCTGACCGCTTTGGCGCTAAGCCGATGATCGTCACCGGTATGCTGCTGCGCGCGGCAGGGTTTGCCACAATGGCGGTCGCCCAGGAGCCCTGGCTGCTCTGGTTCTCCTGTTTCCTCTCCGGTATCGGGGGTACGCTGTTCGATCCGCCACGCACCGCGCTGGTGGTGAAGCTGATTCGCCCGCAGCATCGTGGTCGTTTCTTCTCGATTCTCATGATGCAGGACAGCGCCGGGGCGGTTGTCGGCGCCCTGCTGGGAAGCTGGCTGCTGCAGTATGACTTCCGTCTGGTCTGCGCCGCTGGCGCGGTGCTCTTTATCCTCTGCGCGCTGTTCAACGGCCTCTATCTTCCGGCCTGGAAACTGTCGACGGTGAAAGCGCCGGTGCGCGAGGGGCTTGGACGCGTTATGCGTGACAAGCGCTTTGTCACCTACGTGTTGACCCTGACCGGCTATTACATGCTGGCCGTGCAGGTCATGCTGATGCTGCCAATCATGGTTAACGACATCGCGGGCACGCCTGCTGCCGTTAAGTGGATGTACGCTATCGAAGCCTGTCTGTCACTGACCCTGCTTTACCCTATTGCCCGCTGGAGCGAGCGGCGTTTTCGCCTGGAACATCGCCTGATGGCCGGCCTGTTTCTGATGACGCTGAGCATGATGCCGATCGGCCTGGTGAACTCTCTCCAGCAGCTGTTTACGCTGATTTGCACGTTCTATATTGGGTCGATCATCGCCGAGCCTGCCCGTGAAACGCTGAGCGCCTCCCTTGCGGATGCGCGTGCCCGCGGCAGCTATATGGGCTTCAGCCGACTGGGGCTGGCGCTGGGTGGCGCCTTAGGCTACGCCGGCGGCGGCTGGCTGTTTGATGCCGGCAAAGCGCTGAACCAGCCCGAGCTGCCGTGGATGATGCTCGGCGCGGTGGGCTTTATGACGCTGCTGGCCCTCTGGTGGCAGTTCAGCCAGAAGCGCAGCGCGAGCGGGATGCTCGAGCCGGGCGCGTAGCCTTTCCCTCGGGCGGGAACCTTCCCCGCCCCACTTCTCAGTTTTTTCTGCTGGTTTCTGCTATTTCACACTGACATACTGGCGCAACAGGACAGAAGCGCCGATTTTTCGTTGAGGAACACTATGAAGAAAATTGTCTTAGCCGCGGCATTAGTCGTCAGCGGCCTGCTGGTTGGCTGTAACCAGCTCACGCAATATACCGTCAGTGAACAGGAAATTAATCAGGCGCTGGAAAAGCATAACAATTTTTCTAAAGACATTGGCGTGCCGGGGCTGGCGGACGCGCATATCGTGCTAACGAATCTGACCAGCCAGATCGGACGTGAAGAGCCAAACAAAGTCACCCTGGCCGGCGATGCGGCTCTCGATATGTCATCTCTCTTTGGCAATCAGAAGGCCAACATCAAGCTCAAGCTGAAGGCACTCCCGGTGTTCAACAAAGAGAAAGGGGCCATTTTCCTGCAGGAGATGGAAGTCGTCGATGCGCAGGTTTCGCCGGACAAGATGGCGCCGGTTCTGCAAACTCTGATGCCCTATCTGAACCAGTCGCTGCGTAATTACTTTAACCAACAGCCCGCGTACGTCTTAAGTGAAGATAAAAGCAAGGGTGAAGCTCTGGCGAAAAAATATGCAAAAGGGATAGAGGTGAAGCCGGGAGAAATTATCATTCCTTTCACCGATTAACCTGAGGGGCGCTGCGGCGCCTTTTTTTTTCCGGAAAAGTGTGCAAACGAAAACGTTTCCGCTTATGATTTGTGTCCGGCAAAAACAGCCATCCTTATGACTGATTCCTGACAAGCCGGAGCTTCCATGACTGTACAACCCCAGGTTTTAAAAATCCGCCGCCCAGACGACTGGCATATCCATCTGCGCGATGGCGATATGCTGAAAACCGTCGTGCCTTATACCAGCGAAATTTATGGCCGCGCGATTGTCATGCCTAACCTGGTGCCACCAGTCACCACCGTCGATGCCGCAATCGCCTATCGCCAGCGCATCCTGGATGCCGTGCCTGCGGGGCACGATTTCACCCCGCTGATGACCTGCTATCTGACCGACTCGCTGGATCCGAACGAAGTGGAGCGCGGATTTAACGAAGGCGTATTTACGGCAGCGAAACTCTACCCGGCGAACGCCACCACCAACTCCAGCCACGGCGTCACCAGCATTGATGCCATCATGCCGGTGCTGGAACGCATGCAAAAACTGGGCATGCCGCTGCTGGTTCATGGTGAAGTCACCCATGCCGAGATTGACATCTTCGACCGCGAAGCCCGCTTTATCGAGACCATGATGGAGCCGCTGCGCCAGCGCCTGCCCGCGCTGAAGGTGGTCTTTGAACATATCACTACCAAAGATGCGGCAGAGTACGTGCGTGACGGTAACGATCTTATCGCCGCCACCATTACGCCGCAGCACCTGATGTTTAACCGTAACCATATGCTGGTAGGCGGGGTGCGCCCTCATCTGTACTGTCTGCCCATCCTTAAGCGCAACATCCACCAGCAGGCGCTGCGCGAGCTGGTGGCCAGCGGGTTCTCCCGCGCGTTCCTCGGCACCGATTCCGCGCCTCACGCCCGCCACCGTAAAGAGGCGAGCTGCGGATGCGCAGGCTGCTTCAACGCCCCAACGGCCCTTGCCAGCTACGCGACCGTATTTGAAGAGATGAACGCGCTGGACCATTTCGAAGCGTTCTGCTCCCTTAACGGCCCGCGCTTCTACGGCCTGCCGGTCAACGACACCTTCATCGAACTTGAGCGCAAAGCGAGCCACGTTGAGGAGTTTATTGCGCTGACGGATGATACGCTGATCCCGTTCCTGGCGGGCGAAACCGTTAACTGGACGGTAAAACGTTAAAAAATCAATGCCCCTTGTTGTCAAACCGACAATATGCCTGTATAAATAAACAGTATATTACACAGGGGGCATTTATGCGTATTGAAGTCACCATTGCCAAAACTACCGTTCTGCCTGCCGGCGCGCTTGATGCGCTGGCCAGCGAATTATCCCGTCGTATTAACAACACCTTTCCCGACAACGCGGGTGCCGTCACGGTGCGCTACGCCGCGGCAAACAACCTCTCCGTCATGGGTGCTGCGAAAGAAGATAAAGATCGCATCAGCGAAATCCTGCAGGAAACATGGGAAAGCGCAGACGACTGGTTTATCACAGATTAACACTGCTCCCTCATTGTGTTTTTTTGCCGGGTCGCCCCGGCTTTTTTTTGCCTAAAAATACGGTAAGTTCAAATTAATTCGGTATCTTCTTTAAGAATCGTGAACAAGATGGTGTTTTATTGTTCGAACAATCCTAAAAAGCAGAAAAATGTGTTGCCACCTGTTTATTTTTCCCGTCGGAACCCTTATTACTTGGTATACTGAAGATGCTTTCAGAAAAACATGCATTGAACCTCAAAGCCGTTGTCTTCTAACACGCATTAAGGGGGTTATAATGGAAAAGAATAGTGAAGTGATCCAGACCCATCCACTTGTCGGCTGGGATATCAGTACCGTAGATAGCTACGATGCGCTGATGCTGCGTTTGCACTACCAGACCCCAAATCAACTTAACCGTGACGAAGCGGAAGTTGGACAGACGCTGTGGCTAACAACAGACGTCGCCCGTCAGTTTATTTCTATTTTAGAGGCAGGTATTGCAAAAATAGAATCTGGCGACTATCAGGAAAATGAGTATAAACGGCACTAAGCTTATGCCCACTTTTCTCTCTACAGGCACCCTCGCGGTGCCTTATTTATTTCTCCCTTGTCTAAGCCCGCGTTGTTAATTACTCTGCTAACAAAACGTCAGTTTAAGAGATGCATATGAGATACGACTTAATCATTATTGGTAGCGGCTCCGTGGGCTCTGCCGCCGGTTATTACGCGACGCAGGCAGGGCTGAAGGTCCTGATGATCGATGCCCATCTTCCTCCTCATTCGGAGGGTAGCCACCATGGCGATACTCGCCTCATGCGCCATGCGTACGGAGAAGGCGAGCGCTACGTACCGCTGGTGCTTCGCGCCCAGACGCTGTGGGATGAGCTGGCGAAGCAGACCGAAGAGCGCATTTTCGAGCGTACCGGCGTCGTCAACCTGGGTCCTGCCCATTCTGAATTTCTCGCCAGCGTCGAGCGCAGCGCGAAGGCCTTTAATCTGGACATGGAGAAGCTGGACGCAACGGGTATTACCGCGCGCTGGCCTGAAATTACCGTCCCGGACGATTACATTGGCCTCTTTGAAGCCCACTCCGGCGTGCTGCATTGTGAAACGGCGATCAAGACCTGGATCGATCTTGCCGCGAAGGCCGGCTGTGGACAGCTGTTTAACTGTCCGGTGGAGGCCATCACCCATGACGAGAACGGCGTCACGGTCACGACGATTGACGGCGACTATTCCGCAGACCGCCTGCTGGTCAGCGCGGGAACCTGGGTTACCCACCTGCTGCCGGACCTGCCGATCCAGCCGGTGCGCAAGGTCTTCTCCTGGTTCCAGTCAGACGGTCGCTACAGCGCGCAGAATAAATTCCCGGCCTTCACCGGCGAATTGCCGAATGGCGACCAGTTCTACGGTTTCCCTTCCGAGAAGGACGCGCTGAAAATCGGTAAACACAACGGGGGCCAGGCGATCTCCTCCCCTGAAGAGCGCAAACCCTTCGGCGCCTTCCCACAGGATGGGTCAGAAGCCTTCACGTTCCTGCGCACGATCCTTCCGGGCGTCGGTGGCCTGCTTTATGGCGCAGCCTGTACCTACGACAACACGCCGGACGAGGACTTTATCATTGATACGCTGCCGGGGCATGACAACACGCTGATCATCACCGGGCTGAGCGGTCACGGCTTTAAGTTTGCTTCCGTGCTCGGTGAAATCGCCGCGCAGTTTGCCCAGGGCATTACGCCGCAGTTTGATCTGACGCCGTTCTCCCTCTCGCGTTTTAACGGATAATCCGCCGCGGGCTCCGGACGTGCCGGGGCCCGTTTCATTCACACGGCACTACGGGGCGTTATGCGCAGGATCGTTAACTTTCTGATGAACAATATTCGCGAGCATTTTATGCTCTATATCTTGCTGTGGGCGCTGCTGGCCATTATTGATTTTGTTTACATTGTATTTTACTGAAAAGCCGGATTGACAATAATTGACGTTAATTTATATTAGTTGAAACTCTTAATTTCATCTTGCCCGACCTCACTGAATTACATTAGCCGATCCTTTTCAAAATCGCTGATATAAATAAAATAACAGTCCATATACCGTTTTTTCAGTTGCAATATATCGCCGCCCCGTTCATTTTTAACTTTCTGTTAATCTGAAAATGGACATTCTAATGCAGTTGCGTAACGCCCCCCAACGCTACGGAATAATATCCATAGGTTTGCACTGGATATTTGCTCTTGCCGTCTACGGTATGTTTGGACTTGGACTCTGGATGGTCACGCTCAGCTATTATGATGGCTGGTATCATCAGGCACCGGAGTTACATAAAAGCATTGGCGTCCTTCTGATGCTGGGGCTGGTTTTCCGCGTCATCTGGCGGCATATTTCCCCGCCGCCCGCCGCGCCGAAGACCCACAGCAAACTGACCCGCGTCAGTGCAGTCGCCGCGCATATTGCTCTTTACGCGCTGCTGTTTGCCATCCTGATTAGTGGTTATCTCATTTCGACGGCTGACGGTAAGCCGATCAGCGTCTTTGGACTTTTTGACGTCCCGGCCACGCTCAGCGATGCGGGCGCTCAGGCGGATACGGCTGGGGTCGTTCACCTCTGGCTTGCGTGGAGCGTCGTCATTCTGTCCGTACTGCACGGGCTTGCCGCCCTTAAACACCATTTTATTGATAAAGACGATACGCTAAAGCGCATGCTTGGCCGCTCGTCAGCTGACTCTGGAGCATAAAATGAAAAAACACCTGCTGGGTATCGCACTGGGTTCTCTGTTATTTACCGCCGGTTCCGCCGTGGCGGCAGATTATAAAATTGATAAAGAGGGCCAGCACGCTTTCGTCAATTTCCGTATTCAGCACCTGGGATATAGCTGGCTGTACGGCACCTTTAAGGATTTTGACGGCACGTTCACCTTTGACGATAAAAATCCCGCGGCCGATAAGGTCAATGTGACCATTAATACGAACAGCGTCGACACGAACCATGCAGAGCGCGATAAACACCTGCGCAGTGGGGAATTCCTGAATGTCGCGAAATTCCCGCAGGCGACCTTCACCTCCACGGAGGTGAAAAAAGAGGGCGATAAGCTGAATATTACCGGCAACCTGACGCTTAACGGCGTAACAAAACCTGTCACGCTTGATGCTAAATTACTGGGTCAGGGTGACGATCCGTGGGGCGGTAAACGCGCAGGATTTGAAGCGGCGGGTAAAATTCACCTGAAAGATTTTAATATCACAACGGATTTAGGCCCGGCATCTCAGGACGTTGAGCTGATTATTTCCGTTGAAGGTGTGCAGCAGAAATCATAATAGATTCGCCCGGCAGGCTTTCGCCTTGCCGGGCGTGATTATCATTCCGGGTCAGGGATACCCAGTTTGGTATTCAGACGGCCGCGTGATTTATTAAAAATCTTGTTGCCATTTTCACGCCCTGCCCGACGGCGACGCTGCTCTTCTTCCGGCAGGACGCTCTCTTCGCTGCACAGCTCGCTGCAGCAGCCGTTAAACTTCTCGGCACAGGCCGGACACTGAATGAACAGCAGATGACACCCGTCGTTCTTGCAGTTGGTATGGGTATCGCACGGCGCGCCGCACTGATGGCACTGGGCAATCACATCCTCTGAGATTCGCTCGCCCATACGCTCGTCAAAAACAAAGTTTTTCCCGATAAAGCGTACAGGTAACCCCTGCTCGCGGGCGCGGCGGGCATACTCGATAATGCCGCCTTCAATGTGCCAGACCTTATTAAAGCCGTTGTGCTTCATCCACGCGCTGGCTTTCTCACACCGGATACCGCCGGTGCAGTACATAACGATCTTTTTATCTTTATGTTCCTGCATCATCTCAACCGCTTTCGGCAGCTGTTCGCGGAAGGTATCGGCGGGGATTTCCATCGCGTTCTCGAAATGCCCCACTTCGTACTCGTAGTGGTTACGCATATCGATGAACACGGCATCCGGATCGTCCAGCATCGCATTGACTTCCGCGGCCTTCAGGTATTCACCGACATCCGCCGGGTTAAACTCAGGATCGTCGATACCGTCCGCCACGATGCGCTCACGCACCTTCATGCGCAGCACCCAGAAGGATTTCCCGTCATCATCCAGGGCAATGTTCAGGCGCAAGCCGTTAAGGGCCGGGTCAAACTGATAAAGCACGTCACGGAAGGCGCTGACCTTGCTTTCCGGTACGCTAATCTGCGCGTTGATGCCTTCACGGGCAAGGTAGACGCGGCCGAAGACGTTCAGCGCGGTGAACGCCTGATAAAGCGCATCGCGGGTCGCCTGCGGATCGTCGATGGTGAAGTACTTGTAGAACGAGATGGTCGTGCGCGGTTCGGTTTCAGCCAGCATACGCGCTCTTAACATCTCATTCGATACGCGGTTATGTAACACTGGCATGGTGTACAGTCCTGGATCGTTAGAGAAAATGAAAAAATCGGTCGGCATCATATAGCAAACAAAACCAATTTACATCCACACAATTTACGCTACATTTCACACTCCCTGATTAATCAGGCTTAACAATTGCTGTATTCGTGCACGCTTCGACAGCAGATATTTTGGCTACGTCTCAAAAAATGAGACACTAGCAAAACAGGACGTTTATACACAGGAAAGACATGACCCAGTTACCAAAATTTACTGTCGCCCTTTTGCATCCCCGCTATTGGTTGACCTGGCTTGGCATCGGCTTTTTATGGCTACTGGTACAGCTTCCCTACCCTGTTATTTTCCGGTTGGGTAAATCTCTGGGCCGTTTCGCGCAACTGTTTATGAAGCGCCGCGCCGCAATCGCGTACCGCAACCTTGAGCTGTGTTTTCCGCAGATGAGCGAATCAGAACGTCACGATATGGTCACGAAGAATTTCGAATCCGTCGGAATGGGGCTCATGGAAACCGGTATGGCGTGGTTCTGGCCGGACAAACGCATGGCTCGCTGGAGCGAGGTAACAGGAACCGGTATGGATCCGGTGCACACGCTTCAGGCCAACCAGACGGGCGTTCTGCTGATCGGCGTCCATTTTCTGACGCTGGAAATCGGGGCGCGCATGTTCGGCATGCAGGCGCCCGGCATTGGCGTTTATCGCCCTAACGATAACCCGGTCATCGATCTCATCCAGACCAACGGCCGCATGCGCTCCAACAAAAGCATGATCGACCGGAAGGATCTGAAGGGGATGATCCGCGCGCTGAAATCCGGTGAAGTGGTCTGGTATGCTCCCGACCACGATTATGGCCCACAGGCCAGCGTATTTGTTCCCTTCTTCGCCGTTGAAGAGGCCGCCACCACAACCGGAACCTGGATGCTGGCGCGCATGTCAAAAGCGGCCATCGTGCCATTTGTTCCCCGCCGTAAGCCGGATGGGTCAGGCTACGAGCTGATGATGCTGGAGCCGGAGCTCGCGCCGCCGCTCGACGATGCGGAAACCACCGCGCGCTGGATGAACAGCGTCGTGGAGAAGTGCATCATGCTCGCGCCGGAGCAGTATATGTGGCTGCACCGTCGCTTTAAAACGCGACCACAGGGCACGCCGTCCCGCTATTGATCCTCATGCGGCCCCGTCCGGGCCGCATTCCATTTTAGCTTTAAAAGCTCACCCGCATTGCGGCAATCATAACCCAGGCGCATAATTAGCAGGCTTATTACCTTATGCTTCAGGTGCTCTGCACCTCATTATGCGGATAGTTATGTCACCCTCAGATGCCCCCATAAACTGGAAGCGTAACCTCACGGTTGCGTGGCTTGGCTGTTTTCTTACCGGCGCGGCGTTTAGCCTGATCATGCCCTTCCTGCCGCTCTACGTCGAACAGCTGGGCGTGACGGGCCACGGCGCGCTCAATATGTGGTCTGGCCTGGTCTTCAGCATCACGTTTCTCTTTTCCGCGATGGCCTCGCCGTTCTGGGGTGGCCTGGCCGATCGCAAGGGTCGAAAAATCATGCTGCTGCGTTCGGCTCTGGGGATGGCCATCATCATGGCGCTGATGGGCGTGGCGCAAAACGTCTGGCAGTTTCTGATCCTGCGCGCGCTGCTGGGCTTGCTGGGGGGATTTATTCCCAACGCGAATGCCCTGATTGCCACGCAGATACCCCGCCATAAAAGCGGCTGGGCGCTGGGCACGCTCTCCACCGGCGGCGTGAGCGGCGCTCTGCTGGGGCCGCTTGCCGGTGGATTGCTGGCGGATAACTACGGCCTGCGTCCGGTCTTTTTCATCACCGCCAGCGTGCTATTCCTGTGCTTTATCGTCACCCTGCTCTGTATTCGTGAAAAATTCACGCCCGTCGCCAAAAAAGAGATGCTCCACGCCAGGGAGGTGCTGACCTCGCTTAAGCATCCCAGACTGGTGCTCAGCCTGTTCGTGACGACCCTGATTATTCAGGTGGCGACCGGTTCGATTGCCCCGATTCTGACGCTGTACGTGCGGGATCTGGCGGGTAACGTGAGCAGTATTGCATTCATCAGCGGGATGATTGCGTCCGTGCCCGGCGTGGCGGCGCTGCTGAGCGCCCCGAGGCTGGGCAAGCTGGGGGATCGCGTCGGTC
Organism: Enterobacter sp. PP-008-ECC_S150; assembly: GCF_045257065.1. NCBI lineage: Bacteria > Pseudomonadati > Pseudomonadota > Gammaproteobacteria > Enterobacterales > Enterobacteriaceae > Enterobacter > Enterobacter sp. PP-008-ECC_S150. Next base: position 74,429 of record NZ_JBJHHG010000007.1, read on the forward strand.
CGGAAAAAATACTGATCTGCGCGCTGGTGATTTCCGTCCTGCTGCTTATCCCGATGTCAATGGTGCAATCGCCCTGGCAATTGGGCGTCCTGCGCTTTTTGCTCGGTGCCGCCGACGGCGCGTTACTGCCCGCCGTACAGACCCTGCTGGTCTATAACTCCACGAACCAGATCGCCGGGCGTATTTTCAGCTATAACCAGTCATTCCGCGATATCGGTAACGTCACCGGACCGCTGCTCGGTGCCGGGATCTCCGCCAGCTTTGGTTTTCGCGCCGTTTTTATCGTGACGGCCGGCGTGGTGCTGTTCAACGCGATTTATTCATGGTTCAGTCTATCCCGCGCGCTACGGCCCGCGACAGAATAAGGTGAAAGCCTGACGGCTTATTTTCGCTTTCATACTTGCAGAATCTGATATTCAGCTATTCTTTCCCTGAAACCTTCTGGAAAACAGGGAGACACCCATGACCATGTACGCCACGCTGGAAGAAGCGATTGATGCCGCTCGTGAAGAGTTCCTCGCCGATAACCCCGGCGTTGAGGAAGAAGATGCTGACGTTCAGCAGCTTAATATCCAGAAATACGTTCTGCAGGATGGGGATATTATGTGGCAGGCCGAATTCTTTGCCGACGAAGGCGAAGAAGGGGAATGTTTGCCGATATTAAGCGGTGAAGGTGCGCAGGCCGTTTTTGATGGCGATTATGATGAGATCGAACTGCGGCAGGAATGGCTGGAAGAGAACACCCTGCACGAGTGGGATGAGGGTGAGTTTCAGCTCGAGCCGCCGCTGGATACGGAAGAAGGTCAAACCGCAGCCGATGAGTGGGACGAGCGTTAACTGACGCTACTCGTAAGGGCCATGGCTGGCGTCAATGGGCAGTAAGAGGGTGTCAAAAATCAGCGAGAACGGCAGATCGAGCACGGTCAGGTAGCGCCATGCGGAATCGCGGACATCCCACTTCACGCCCGGGTAATACTGATTCCCATGGCCCTGCCCTGGTATGGTGCGGCTGATGATGCTGCCGCAGCCGCTCAGCAGGCACGCCATCAGTACGACGATGAGTATTCTCATGAGTTACCTCTAAAAAAATACCGGCGATTAAGCCGGTATTTTATCTGGCGGGAGGCGTTTCGCTTACCCGCCCTGCTTAACAACCTACTTCGCCTTCAGCGCCAGCGGATTGAGCTTCACGTCCTTATAGTAGTTCACCCACGAAGAGTATCTTTCCGGAGCGGACCACACGCGGTAGTGAAGACGCGCCATTGTCACCGGGTCGCTCAACAGCACCAGTCGACGGTCGCGGCTGAGTTTCTCCGGCGTCTCGTTAAGCGCCTGCTCAACGTGACGATCGCGGGCAATCTCCAGCACCTGGCTGGCACGGTGACGCGCAGTCGCCATTGCCGTTGCCAGGGCGTTGAATGACGGGTTAAACACGGCGTGCATAAAGCCATCATCCAGCGAGCGATTGCGGTTCTGTTCCAGGTAACGATCGGTATCCACCAGCACCTGCGGCGGGGAGTACTCTTCCGGGATCAGGAACAGCTTCCAGCGCTTGGTTCGCAGCCCCACCGTTGAACGGCTGGAGATCACGGAGACAAACGGCGACAGGATCAGCGAGAACACAATCGGTGCCAGCCAGAACAGGAAGCGCAGATCCAGCCAGGCCATCCCGGCCGCCCACACCAGACCCAGCAGCAGCTGAGAACCGTGGCGCATAAAGGCCTCACCCCACGGCGTGGAGTCGTCGTCACGCTGCGGTGAGTTCCAGACCACTTCCCAACCCAGGAACGCGCTGACCACAAACACGGTGTGGAACAGCATACGTACCGGCGCCAGCAGCACGGAGAACAGGACTTCCAGCAGCAGTGAAAGGGTCACGCGGAAGAAACCGCCGTACTCTTTCGAGCCTTTGCACCAGATCAGGATGATGCTGAGCAGCTTAGGCAGGAACAGCAGCACCATGGTGGAAGCAAACAGCGCAATCGCCAGCTCCGGACGCCACTGCGGCCACACCGGGAACAGCTGGCGCGGTTGCAGGAAGTACTGCGGCTCCGTCAGAGCATGGACGACCTGCAGCGCAGTGGAGAGCGCGAGGAACATAAACCACAGCGGTGCGGAGAGATAAGACATCACGCCCGTCAGGAACACCGCACGGTGAACCGGGTGCATCCCTTTCACCAGGAACAGGCGGAAGTTCATCAGGTTACCGTGACACCAGCGGCGGTCACGCTTGAGCTCGTCCAGCAGGTTCGGCGGCAGCTCTTCGTACGATCCCGGCAGGTCGTAGGCAATCCAGACGCCCCAGCCAGCACGACGCATCAGCGCCGCTTCCACGAAGTCATGCGACAGAATCGAACCGGCAAACGAACCCTCGCCCGGCAGCGGCGCCAGCGCACAGTGTTCAATGAACGGCTTCACGCGGATGATGGCGTTGTGACCCCAGTAGTGCGACTCGCCCAACTGCCAGAAGTGCAGACCGGCCGTAAACAGCGGCCCGTAGACACGGGTGGCGAACTGCTGGCAGCGCGCATAAAGGGTGTCCATACCGGACGCTTTTGGTGAGGACTGGATGATACCCGCGTTCGGGTTGGCTTCCATCAAACGCACCAGACCGCTCAGGCAGTCACCGCTCATGACGGAGTCGGCATCCAGCACCACCATGTAGCTGTACTGATTACCCCAGCGACGGCAGAAGTCATCAATGTTACCGCTTTTACGCTTCACACGACGGCGGCGGCGGCGGTAGAAGATCTGCCCTTCGCCCTGCACTTCTGCAATCAGCTCCATCCACGCTTTTTGTTCCGCCACGCAGATATCCGGGTTGTAGCTGTCGCTCAGGATGTAAACGTCGAAATGCGCCGCGTTGCCGGTCGCCTTCACGGACTCCCAGGTCGCACGCAGGCCCGCAAAGACGCGGTCAACGTCTTCGTTACAAATAGGCATAATCAGCGCGGTACGGTGCTCAGGATTGAGGGGTTCATCCCCGACCGTTGACGCTGAAATGCTGTATTTGTCACGCCCCATCAGCAGCTGCAGGAAGCCCATCAGCGCGGTCCAGAATCCGGCCGAAACCCAGCAGAAGAGCACCGCGAACAGCAGGAGAATGCCGCTCTGCAGGATATACGGCAGCAGCTGCATGAAGGAGACCCAGAGATCCTGGCCCATCATGTCCGTCGGGTTGATGAACGCCCAGCCCTGATAAGGCAGGATGGTTTTCATGTACCAGGTCGCGACGACCGTCTGCGCCAGCGTCAGAAGCAGCAGGATGTAGCGACGGATAGTCCCCACAGTACGCCATTTCTGTTCGGACGCCTGCTCCTCTTTCGTCAGGCGCGACAGATAGCGCGGCGTCACATCGCGCCCGCGCAGGCGATCCCAGAAGCGACCCACCGGGTTGGTGCGCCAGGGGTCGGGGAACATCGAGGAACGCGTCGCCTTCGGCATCGCCTGAAGCTGATCGCGTCCTTCGTCGTCTTTAATCAACTGCCCTTCCGCCAGCGAGTCCGGCCAGGCCTGCTCCAGACGCGCCTTGACTGACCCGAGCGGCGTATCATCATCACGGGTAAACGTACGATGTTCACCATCCAGCGCGGTGTGAACCGCGCGGATGTCGCTCTTAGGCAGCGCCGCTTTTTCGATATCCGTCAGCGGCATGGCATCAATATATTCAGATGTATTATTCATTGGCAGGTAGCTGATAGCTCCAGGTTTCACTCAGCGGCTGATCGTTACTGACCAGCGCAGCACGCATTTCAGTGGTCTGTTTCGGATCTTTCACTTTCACGCGCAGGGTCAGACGCCAGCCTTTGGTTACCGGGTTGTAACGCACGGTATTCTCAACGATTTCACCGTTATCACCGATGCTGGCCTGAGCGGCAACAGCGGTATCCGGTGACAGTTTCTTCATATCCTGGCCCGTGAAGTCCACGACAAATGCCACGGTACCGTCAGGCTGACGGATGAGATTCGACTGCTTCACATCACCCGTTGAGCGGCGAGTCTGCATCACGTACGCGTTATCCGGCGCATGCAGCTTGTCTTCGTCTCGGCTGAAGGTAATGGTGTACTTGAAGTTCATCTCTTTACCGGCTTCCGGCAGCTGATCCGGCGTCCAGTAAGCGACGATGTTATCGTTGGTTTCGTCGTTGGTTGGGATCTCTACCAGCTCGACCTTACCTTTACCCCAGTCACCGTTTGGCGTGACCCAGGCGCTTGGACGCTGGTCATAGCGATCGTCCAAATCTTCAAAGCGGGAGAACTGACGACCACGCTGCAGCAGGCCAAAACCTTGTGGGTTTTCCATTGCGTAGCTGCTCACCGCCAGGTGTTTCGGGTTATTCAGCGGACGCCAGATCCACTCGCCGTTGCCGGCATGAATAGACAGGCCGTTGGAGTCATGCAGTTCCGGGCGGAAGTTGGTTGCCGGTGACGGCTGGTTCGGCCCAAACAGGAACATACTGGTCAGCGGTGCCACGCCCAGTTTGCCCACTTTATCACGCAGGTAAACCTTGGACTGCACGTCAACCACCGTGTCACGACCCGGCATAATCACAAAGCGATAGGCGCCGGTTGCACGTGGGGAATCCAGCAGCGCATAGATGGTCAGACGCTTGTCCGTTGGTTTTGGACGCTCAATCCAGAACTCGCGGAAACGTGGGAACTCTTCACCTGATGGCAGCGCGGTATCAATAGCCAGACCACGCGCGGAAAGCCCGTATACCTGCCCCGCGCCAATGACGCGGAAATAGCTGGCACCGAGCATGCTGACGATTTCGTCGTTTTTATCTTTGCTGTTGATCGGGTAAAGCACCTTAAAGCCCGCGAAGCCCAGGTCTTTCACCGTATCTTTGTCGTGTTGCACATTGCCAAAATTGAAGTAATCCGGGCTGTACTTGATCTTACGGACCGCGGTCGCCGTCACTTCATTGATGGCAACAGGCGTGTCGAAGTACATACCCTGATGATAAAACTCAAGCTTGAACGGGGTTTTAATGTTGCTCCAGTACGCTTTGTCGTGATTGAACTGGATCTGCTGATAGTCCGCATACTTCATGTCGCGGAAAACGGAGGGCAAGTTACTTTTCGGCGCTTCGTAGCTCTTGCCTGCCATCGATTTTGCCTGTTTTGCGACATCGTCGATGTTAAAGGCCAGTGCCGATGAGGTATACAGTGATAACACCACTGCAGCACCTAACCAACGCATTTTCATCATCTGTGGTTTATGTTTCATAATAAGTAAGCACTTCCCCCTTTGTGTGCTTATATCGATCCGATCCATTTTAATGGAAACTCAGGCAATCCGACAACATTATCACTGCTTTGTTCAGCTGCTGGCTCATGGAATAAGCAAATGAAAGAACCCGCTTTTCACTTTGCGTGCTTATCCTGGAGACAGGGTGTCGGTCTTGGTGTAGGGTTGGCTTCGAATGTAACCATTATGAGTCTTAGGGATAAGACGAAAAGTCTGAGAATGCACAACGTTATATGAGCACAACACCAACAGAACGTGAATATTTCCTCGACTCGATCCGGGCCTGGCTGATGCTATTGGGGATCCCCTTTCACATTTCACTGATTTACTCCAGCCACACCTGGCACGTGAATAGCCAGATGCCGTCCTGGTGGCTGACGCTGTTTAATGACTTTATTCACGCCTTCCGTATGCAGGTGTTTTTCGTCATATCCGGCTATTTTTCCTACATGCTGTTTTTGCGGTATCCGCTTAAACGCTGGTGGAAAGTGCGCGTAGAACGCGTAGGGATCCCCATGTTGACCGCCATTCCGCTGCTTACGCTGCCCCAGTTCATTATGTTGCAGTACGTCAAGGGCAAGGCGGAGAACTGGCCGAATCTTACGCCGTATGAAAAGTACAATACGCTGGTCTGGGAGCTGGTGTCTCACCTGTGGTTCCTGCTGGTGCTGGTGGTGCTCACCACGGTGAGCCTGTTGATATTCAGCCGCCTGCGCCACCATTTGAGTACGAAAGCCGATACCTTCTTCGCTAACGTGACGATGGGTAAACTGTCGGTGCTCTTCTTGCTGTTGGGGATCGCCTATGCCGCCGTGCGACGGACCCTGCTCATCGTCTATCCGCCGATTTTGAGCGACGGATTATTTAATTTTGTCGTGATGCAGTCACTGTTCTACATTCCGTTCTTTTTAATCGGCGCGCTGGCCTTTATCCATCCCAAACTTAAATCGCTGTTTATCACCCCGTCACCGTGGTGCGCGCTGGGAGCCACCCTTGCGTTCGCAGCCTATCTGCTGAACCAGCGCTACGGCAGCGGCGATGCCTGGATGTATGAAACGGAAAGCGTGATCACGATGCTGCTGGGCCTGTGGATGGTGAACGTGGTCTTCGCGCTGGGCCACCGTCTGCTGAACTTTAAGTCCAGCCGCGTGACCTACTTCGTGAATGCGTCACTGTTTATTTATCTGGTGCATCACCCGTTAACGCTTTTCTTCGGGGCTTACATCACGCCGCACATCACCTCCAACACGCTGGGCTTCTTTACTGGGCTGGTGTTTGTAGTAGGCGTGGCGATCGTCCTTTACGAAATCCACCTGCGGATCCCGCTCCTGCGTTTCCTCTTTTCAGGAAAGCCACCGGCGAAAGCCTCATAACAAACGCGGCGCATTGAATGCGCCGCGCTTGCTTTAGCTTTCCAGCTCTTGCCGGCGCTGAGTCAGAAGCCGCTGATAAAGATGCAGGGTGTCTTCGTCAAAACAGACAAAAATGACCTTCTCTGGCAGCGGTTTTAACGACAGATAGCGGTAAACGGTGTCTACGGCGATGGTGGCGGCGGCGGCCTTAGGGTAACCATACGCGCCGGTGCTGATGGCCGGGAACGCCATCGTTTTATAACCGTTGTCGGCGGCCAGCCGCAGGCAGTTCCGGTAAGCCTCTTCCAGAATGCTCGCTTCGTGCTGGTGCCCGCCATGCCAGACGGGCCCTACGGCATGAATAACCGCTCTGGCAGGCAGATTACCCGCCAGCGTAATGACCGCGTGACCGGGAGGACACTCGCCCTGCTGTTGCCGCACGGTTTTACAGGCTTCCAGCAGCTGCGGTCCGGCGGCCCGATGGATAGCCCCGTCCACGCCGCCGCCCCCCATCAGGGATGGATTGGCCGCATTGACGATAACGTCGACGTGCTGTGTCGTGATATCGCCATGAATAATGTCAATTTGCGGTTTCATAAAGCCCCTCTGCAACCCGCCTTTTTCTTAAGTGTATCGCAGAGGAGACCGGGAGAAAAAACTATCAGAAAAAATCCTCTTCCACCGCAGGGCGGGAAAGTGCGCATCAGCGATACTGAATTTCGACAACCGCGAGCGTTTTTTCAGGATTAAGGTATTTCATATTGAGCGTCGCCAGGCTTGAGTCGCTCACTTTTCCGTTGAGCGCCTCTTCATAGCTGACCATACGTGTTTGCATACGGTTATTATTTGGACATGACATGGCAAACTGCTGCTTCTGCGGAGTGACTTCACAGGGGTCTGCGACAATGGCCCCGCGAAAATGAATGACGCCACCGTCAACAAGCGTGGCTGAATAAGCCGGGATACTCAGAGCAGAAACGACCAGACCCAGACCTGCCGCGAGCCGAGCAAAAGAGTTGTTCATTATAAGTACTCCTCAATGAAAATCGTCCATGAGGGGTAAACGCGCTTCATTAATCAGGACAAACGAAGTTCACGTTACGGAACATAACGACCAGGTTCCTGATATCAGCATAGCTCAACGGCACAGACCCGCCACATTCGCAACGCATTGATTTCATGAATAATTAGATCGAACTGCCCGCTGGCGACCACTGTTGTGATAAATGAAGCGATTTTCCATCTGAAACGGTGACGACGATTTTTACCGTGTCACCGGCGCTTATATTTAAACTCAGGCGCATTAAATCAATCGTCTGATTAGCGGGGATAAAAAGCGTGTTTTGCTGACGGGAAGAGCTTTGTCCTCCCTGTCCTTCCCGCACAGAAACAATCTGAACCTGGCAGTCACACGATTGCGCCAGGGTGACCTGCGGAATAATGGTGGTCATATTTTCCTGCTGCGACGTTTTGAAAGTGATCTGGCTTGAAAGGGCGGCAAGTAGAATTAAGGTATTCATGATGAACTCCCGAAAAAAAACAGGGCATCAGCCCTGTTTTTTTGTAGCACAGATATCAGTATCAGTACTGATGGGCTGTCGCGTGGTTACCAAAACCGATCTGGGTAACGTTAACAGTCGAGTTGGAAGCAGTCTGGTCTACGAGTGCACCGTTAAAGCCGCCGGACTGGCTCACGTTCATGACGGATTTTTTACTGTTCCACTGGTCAAGTGTTGCACTGTTGCCGAAACCGTTCTGGGTCAGGTTGATTTTACTGTCATCAGAACCCTGACCAACGTCAGCGCCGTTACCGCCACCGGTCTGGCTAATATTCAGGACGGAATTTCTGGCATCTGTCTGCAGGGCTACCGCGGAGTTACCGCCACCGTTCTGATAAATATTCAGGGTAGAATTTGGACCACCGTAACCGCCATGGCCATGTCCATGACCCCAGCCATCCTGATTAATCAGACCAGCCATAGCACTACCAGAAACTACGATTGCTGCAAGCGCTGCCACTTTGAAAAATTTCATGGTAAACCCCCGTCGGATTGATTAAAGTCGCCGCGTAAGCGTTAATGTTGAATAACGTTAATCGCCATTTGCGACTGTTTCTGCACTACAACTGCGGTTTTCTGCGTACCGTACTGCGTAATATTTGCTCTATTACCCGACCCTTGCTGGATAATTTTTGCGCTATTACCGTATCCATCTTGCGTAATACCTGCATCATTCCCGTTACCGCTCTGAGCGATCCAGGCAATATTGTAACCCCCTGATTGATCAACTCTCGCTCTGTTGCCTGCTCCATCCTGGGAAATAATGGACAAAAGTTTTGAACCTTCCTGGCGAACCTGAGCGTCATTAAAAACACCCTGTTGACCAATAATGGCTGCCTGATTTAATGCTGAAAGACTTAATTCGTTCACCGCAAAGTTATATTCAGGATTGGCTAAATCTGAATTCGCTGCGGTTACAAATCCAGGCGCACCCAGTAATGTAAACACCATAAATAACGATGTGTATTTCATGTTGTCACCCTGGACCTGGTTATTGAATCACGCCATAACCGTAAGACCGTGTTACTTGTAAAAACGATTCGTATTGTGTTAACGCGTCGTTACGGTGAAGAGTATGTCCGCTGAAACATTTTAAATATCTCACCCGCGCGGCTTATTTTTATTTAACGGCTCACCTCAAAGTCGTAATTTCCATCAAAAATCACTTGAATCAGGCCAGCTTATATTTTTTATTGCGAATATCTGACAGTAGGGTTGTACAACGAGACGAAGGCTGTCCACGCTTCCTTCCGCGTTGTTTAAACGTAACGGCAGAAGACGATTTTTTCTCAAGCGTGACACGAAACCCGTTTTCTTAAGGCAGACAGCCGCTCAATTCCGGACTTAGAAATAATCGGTAAATCATACTCAACTATCATTGTCGGAAAATAATAAATTCCATTTTAAATCATGCAGATAAAAATATTTGTATGATTTTTAAAATCTATGCATACGTATTAGCATGTACAACTTTAGCATCATTTTTCATCATTCACTACATTCGATTTTAACAAATTAATATTGATTTTTACATTTAGTTACACGTTTAACACTTGCTTTAAACTTCGTAAAAGCTAGATTGAAATTAGATGTACGAAATTGGTTTTATATTTACCTCCCTGTGGAGGTTATGGTCTGATTCTACACACAGCAGTGCAACATCTGTCAGTACTTCTGGGGTCCTCTCTTAATGAGGAGGCCAACTGTCAGGTGCCAATAAAAAGTGGGGTTTCATCATGTATAATGAAGTCCATAGTTTACATGGTCATACATTACTGTTGATCACAAAACCTTCTTTGCAAGCGACAGCGTTATTACAACATTTAAAGCAATCTTTATCACTGAACGGGAAATTGCATAATATTCAACGTTCTTTTGATGATATTGCACCTGGCAGCATTATTCTGTTCGATATGATGGAAGCTGATAAAAAGCTTATCCATTACTGGCAAGATATTTTAAGCAGGAAAAACAATAATATCCGCGTACTGTTGTTAAATACCCCTGATGAATATCCTTTCAGGGATATCGAAAGCTGGCCGCATATCAATGGCGTGTTCTACGTCACGGAAGAAGAAGACCGGGTGGTCGAGGGCCTGCAGGGTATCTTGCGCGGAGAGTGTTATTTTTCGCAAAAGCTTGCCAGCTATCTCATCACGCACTCCGGAAATTATCGCTACAACAGCTCAGAGTCAGCACTGCTCACGCACCGTGAGAAAGAGATCCTGAATAAGTTACGCATTGGTGCTTCAAATATTGAAATCGCCCGTTCGTTATTTATCAGCGAAAATACGGTAAAGACGCACCTCTATAATCTTTTCAAGAAGATAGCTGTGAAAAACCGAACTCAGGCGGTTTCGTGGGCAAACGATAACCTCAGGCGTTAATCACATGAAGCGCACGTTGAGTTGGATCGCCGCAGCGGGTTTTCTGCTCGCTGCCGGGAATCTGAAGGCCGTCGAGGTTGAAGTTCCCGGATTGTTAACAGACCACACCGTCTCGTCGGTCGGGCACAGCTTTTACCGTGCCTTCAGTGACAAATGGGACAATAAATACACGGGTAATATAACAATCAATGAGCGGCCCAGTGCACGATGGGGAAGCTGGATAACAATAACGGCTAATCAGGACGTTATATATCAAACGTTTTTATTCCCGACCAAATTAGACTTCGATAAAAACGTAGCCCAGGCACTGGCACAATCAGAAGACGCTATTAATCGCCTGCAAATAGATAAAGCTCTATTAAGCACGCGCGATTTAGCAAAAGATGAGTTCTAGCGAACCGATATCTGGAGGCTGTCATGCGTATTGCATATGCAGTTGTTTCGATAATGCTGATCACCCCGATTAGCTGGGCCGGGAACATGACGTTTCAGTTCCGTAACCCTAACTTTGGCGGTAACCCTAACAACGGCGCGTTTCTGCTGAATGAGGCTCAGGCGCAAAACTCTTATAAGGACCCAAGCTTAAAGAATTTTAGCGTGGATACCCCCTCCGCACTGGACAATTTCACCCAGGCTATCCAGTCGCAGATTTTAGGCGGTTTGCTTACCAATATTAATACCGGTAAACCCGGCCGAATGGTGACCAACGACTTTATTGTTGATATCGCCAACCGGGACGGACAGCTTCAGCTGAACGTGACCGATCGTAAAACCGGAAAAGTCTCGACCATTCAGGTTTCCGGTCTACAAAACGATTCAACTAACTTCTAAACAACAACGAAATAAGGACAACAATCATGCAGCGCTTCCTGATATTTGTTGCAGTGTGCTTATTGAGCGGTTGTTTAACTGCTCCGCCTAAAGAAGCTGCAAAACCGACATTAATGCCTCGGGCCCAGAGTTATCGTGATTTAACGCATTTACCTTCTCCTACGGGGAAAATATTTGTCTCCGTGTACAACATTCAGGATGAAACCGGGCAATTCAAACCGTACCCGGCAAGTAACTTCTCCACGGCCGTGCCGCAAAGCGCCACCGCGATGCTGGTTACCGCGCTGAAGGATTCACACTGGTTTATTCCTCTGGAACGTCAGGGGCTGCAGAACCTGTTGAACGAACGCAAGATTATTCGTGCTGCCCAGGAAAATGGCACCGTCGCGGACAATAACCGTACGCCTCTGCAATCGCTGGCGGCGGCGAACGTGATGATTGAAGGGTCGATAATTGGTTACGAAAGTAACGTTAAATCGGGCGGGGTGGGCGCGCGGTACTTCGGTATCGGTGCGGATACCCAGTACCAGCTCGATCAAATCGCCGTTAACCTGCGCGTGGTCAACGTCAGCACCGGCGAAGTGCTCTCTTCGGTGAACACCAGCAAAACCATACTGTCTTATGAAGTTCAGGCGGGGGTATTCCGCTTCATCGATTACCAGCGTTTGCTGGAAGGTGAAATTGGCTACACCTCTAACGAGCCGGTGATGATGTGTCTGATGTCAGCCATTGAAACCGGCGTGATCTTCTTAATCAACGATGGTATCGATCGCGGGCTGTGGGATCTGCAAAACAAAGCAGACGTGCAGAACCCGATTCTGGTGAAATACCGCGATATGTCAGTACCTCCGGAATCCTGACGGGAAGCGCGTAAAAAAGGCGAGATGATTATCTCGCCTTTTTTTATTCACTCACTGCCGTGACGTTTTGCGCTTTTTCCCGCCGCGACGCCAGCCAAAGACCGCTGTTTTTCATGGCATAGCCAAACACCAGCCCCAGCGCCAGGGAGGGGACCACCAGCTTCCAGTCTCCCTGCCCTGCAAAGGTCGCGCACGCCCCGATAAAGGTTCCCGGCACAAACGACAGCAGCAGATGCCTGGCCTGAACGCACATCAGGAAGGCAACAACGCCCGTCATGACGTAACTCAGGATCTCAACATGCGGCGCCAGCGCGCTGCCTTTCATGATGACCAGCGCCCAGATAACGCCGCTCATCAGCGTGCAGCCTGAGATAAAGAGCCCTTTGACGCCCCCCTGCGGGCAGGCGAAATAGGCCGTACAGCCAAGGAATCCGGCCCAGCTGAGCAATCCGAGAGATACGGCCACCCATCCCCAAAGTCCGGAGAGAATGCCCGTCGTTATTGCGATAGAAAGTAATATGTTCATGGCGCGCATCTTAGCAGAAGCGCACCAGAGAAATGCGATCAGAAGCACATTACGTGCAAATTGAGATGTTGAGTTGCAGAATTTATGTGAGCTAAATCACTCTTCATTCTCTTCTTCCAGCTCATCCCACATCGCCGCAATCGCATCGCGGGTGATCGGTGCCAGCGTCCTCCAGAATGGCGAGGTGGCATGGGCTTCGACTTTACCCAGAAATGTCCCCACCCACGGCAGCAGATACGTTTCGAAAAGGGTTTCGATGGCTTCGTTCTCATCATCCCCGGCGTTGTCTTCGATCCAGGAGGCAGCCAGCAGCAGCGTACCGATATGGTCGGCAGGCGTATCGCTCAGCGGCATACCGCGCGAAGAGAGGAAAGCACGCACTTCCGCTTCCGTTGCCCCTTCCTGCCAGGCGGAACGGTATGGCGAAACGCGGCACCCCTCGCCGACGAACAGCGCATTGTAGTCCGTCGCAATCTGCTGCATGTCGCAGCTTTTTTGCAGACGTTCCAGTAAATCATCCTGTTCCAGCGGCCAGTTCTGCGCCAGTTTGCCTTCACGAATTAACGTAAAAAGCGGAACCAACAGCGGGTCCTGCGGCTGGCGATAATAGAGCGTACCCAGCACGCGACAAAGGATGGAGAACTCGTTCATTTTTATTATTCCATTACACAATTAAAGATCGGCAAATTCGTCAATCGGCTCCATGCCGCGCGACTCGAGGAAATCGAGCATGCGGCGTGGGGTGACGTTGAGGATTTGCGCTTCCGGGAAGTTAACATCATTCAGCACTTTCAGGCACTCGCTGAAATCACCCAGCGTAAACGCGGTATGGGAATCTGAGCCCAGCGCCACCATGCCGCCGGCATCACGCACGGCAGCGGCCACCTCACGACAGTTGGCTTCACTGCCCTTACGCGAGTGAACGAAGGAGGAGTTGTTAATCTCCAGCGCCACGCGGTGTTTCGCTGCCGCCTGCGCGACGGCCTGAATATCAATGGGGTACTTCGGGTTACCGGGATGACTGATAATGTGCACATTGCCGCTGGCAATGGTGGCAATCATCGCCGCGGTGTGGGTCTCTTTATCCTGAGGCGGGAAAACCGGCTCATGAAAACCGGCGAGGATAAGGTCGAGAGAGGTCAGCATCGGGCCGGTGCAGTCAATCTCACCGTCGGTGTTTTTGATGTTCGCCTCAATGCCGCGCAGGATCCCAATGCCATCCACCAGTCGTGGCCAGATACGCATATTCACAAAATGCCAGTAGTGCGGCGCGTCCGCCATGTCCGGGCCATGATCGGTGATCGCGAAAAGCTTGATGCCTTTAAGCTTCGCCTGGGCGATATAATCATGGAGGTTGCTATACGCGTGGGTGCTGGCGACGGTGTGCATATGCAGGTCAACGGGATACATCTCTCTCTCCTCTGCGGTTTTTCCAAAGGATAGCAGTTATCAGCGGCGAATATTAGCAAAAACCCGGCGAACGCCGGGTTTCTCTCAGTAGCCGCGCCGTCTGTCGACCTGGCCGGTGACTGGGTTGCCCTTTTCCATTTCGCTGATGGTATGGGAGATATACGCCACCGCCTCTGCCGGACGGGTCACGGCAGCCACGTGCGGGGTCATCGCCACGCGCGGATGCGCCCAAAGCGGGCTTTCCGCGGGCAGCGGCTCGCGGCTATAGACATCCAGCATCGCGCCTTTTAGCTTTCCGCTGTCCAGCGCCTTCAGCAGATCGGACTCGACCAGGTGCACCCCGCGCGCCAGGTTCATCAGGTAGCTCTGGTCGACGAGCTGATTGAGCAGGGCTGCATTGATGATCCCTACCGTTTCCGCCGTATTGGGCAGCAGGTTGATCAGCACGCGCGTGCCGTTCAGAAACGCCGGAAGCTCATCCGTGCCGGCAAAGCTCTCGACGCCCGGATAGTCCTTGCGGCTGCGGCTCCAGCAGCGCAGCGGAAAGCCCCACGGAGCGAGGGCTTCAGCCACTTTTGAGCCCAGCACGCCTGCGCCGAGGATCCCGATAGTAAAGTCTTCGCGACGGTAATCCGGCAGCGGCTCCCAGCGGGCCTGCTGTTTAAAGGCCTGATAGTCATCAAAGCGGCGGAACCAGTGCAGCACCTGGCTGACGGCATATTCCTGCATCTGCTGGCCCATTCCGGTATCCTCAAGGCGGAACAGGGGGATCTCTTCCGGGAGCATTTCAGGGTGTGCCTTCAGTTTGCTCAGAATGGAATCCACCCCCGCCCCCAGGGCAAAAACAGCCTTCAGCTTGCGGCCCTGGAGCATTTCTACCGGAGGATGCCAGACCAGCGCATAGTCAGCATGTTCATTATCGCCACGCTTCCACTCGCGAACGCGTGCGCCGGGTAATGCTGCCGTAAGCGCCTTGATCCAGTATGCCGTATCAAACGTGGGGTGATAGAAAAGTATATCCATAGTTATTCCTGCCTTTTATTGCGCTGATTTATTTTGCTTTTTCACTGGAGGGTCAGCATATCAAATTTATTGCGCGACCGTGTTGCTGATAAAAAAGACGCTTTCAGCACATTTAAGAATCATGTTGCCTGAAGTTTGTCTAAACGCGCTAAATTACTGAAAAAGTGAGTTGACGGCAGTTCGGCTTTTCCTTACATTAGCGCCCGTCCCGACAACAACGGGATGACAATATGGTGAGGTGTCCGAGTGGCTGAAGGAGCACGCCTGGAAAGTGTGTATACGGCAACGTATCGGGGGTTCGAATCCCCCCCTCACCGCCATATTTAAAAGAAGAGCTCGCATGAAAATGCGGGCTTTTTTTTTGCATATTGCACGTATGCGGGGGGATTCGAACCTTGTGGCTCTGTGCGAAACTCATGTCGGGTGGCGCTGCGCTTACCCGACCTACAAAAACTACTCTTCAACCATCTTCGCGTACTCTGCGGTCAGAAAATCTACCAGCGTCCTGACGGACGGCAGCAAACCGCGCCTTGAAGGATAAACGGCGTGAATCACTTCCCGTCGCGGTTCCCAGGCATCAAGTACCCGAACCAGCTCCCCGGACTCTAGCTGATCCTTCACCATTAAAATCGGCAATTGCACCACGCCGATGCCCGCCACGGCAGCTTCACGTAGCGCGAGCATATCGGTGGTGATCAGCCGGGGATGGTAATGGATTTCCGCTCTGGCGCCGCCGGGGCCACAGAGTTCCCATTTATGGATATGTTTCCCCTCACTCATGCTTAACCCGGGCCAGGCACTGAGTTCTGACGGGGCGACCGGTTCTCCCATGCGTTGAATCAGCGCCGGACCGGCGACCAGACAATGCCCCCTGTCAGCCAGCACCCTTAACACCAGGTCGCTGTCATCAAACGGACGCGGGCGGACGCGGATCGCGATATCCACGCCCTCTCCCACCAGGTCGACCCGCCGGTTAGTCGCCTCCAGCTGAAGATTGATGCCGGGGTAGCGCGCCATAAATTTGGCCAGCATCGGACCCACGTGGACATGCAGCAGGGTTATCGGGCAGGTGATCCTGACGACACCGCGCGGTTCAGCCTGCAGTGCCGCCACGGCTTCCTCGGCGGCCTCGGCCTCTACCATCATTGCCTTACAGTGCTGATAGAAGGTCTGCCCGACCTCGGTCACCGTAAACTGTCGGGTTGTTCGGTGAATAAGCCGCACGCCGAGGCGTTCTTCCAGCTGGGCAATCCGGCGGCTTAGCCTGGACTTGGGCAGGTCAAGCGCCCTTCCCGCCGCCGCAAAGCCACCGTAGTCCACCACCTTCACAAACCAGACGAAGTCATTGAGATCCTGCATAAATCCTCATTGTTCTATTTTCAGAACAGTGAATGCCATTTTCACTATCTACCGGGATATTAACCCTGAATATAAGCTAATTACATCAACAGAACATCAGGAGTTAATCATGAAAAACGTAACAGGCGTTTATACCGCTCCCCGCCAGCACTGGGTCGGAGACGGTTTCCCGGTCCGTTCAATGTTCTCTTATCAGACGCACGGCGAGCCTCTCAGCCCGTTCCTGCTGCTGGACTACGCGGGCCCGTACACCTTTCCGGCAGGTGGGGCGAAGCGCGGCGTAGGCCAGCACCCTCACCGGGGTTTTGAAACGGTCACCATCGTCTATTCCGGTGAAGTGGAGCATCGCGACTCCACGGGTAAAGGCGGCGTTATTGGCCCCGGCGACGTGCAGTGGATGACCGCAGGCGCAGGCATTTTGCACGAGGAGTTCCACTCCAGCGCGTTCTCGCAGAAAGGCGGCGAGCTGAAAATGATGCAGCTGTGGGTCAACCTGCCGGCGAAAGACAAGATGGCGGCGCCGGGCTACCAGAGCATAACGAAGGATGCGATCCCGGTGGTGACGCTACCGGATAACAGCGGTTCGCTGCGGGTCATTGCCGGCCGCTACGACACGGTGACCGGCCCGGCGCACACCTTCTCGCCGCTCAACGTCTGGGACATCGTGCTGAATCAGGGAAGCCATTTGACGCTCAATCAGCCCGAAGGCTGGAGCACCGCGCTGGTCGTGCTGGAAGGCAACATTACGGTAAACGGTACGGCTCAGGCTGGTGAAGCCCAGTTGGTCGTATTGAGTCAGGAAGGCGACAAACTGCACCTGGAGGCGAACGGCGATGCAAAAGTGCTGCTGATGGCGGGCGAGCCGCTGAACGAACCCATCGTGGGCTATGGCCCGTTTGTGATGAACAGTAAAAGCGAAATCAACGAAGCCATTCGTGATTTCAACTCCGGCCGCTTCGGCCAGATCTGACGGTAATAAAGGAGAAGAAAATGTCTACACCTGCAAATTTTAACGGCACGCGTCCGGTTATTGATGTGAACGATGCGGTGATGTTGCTCATCGATCACCAGAGCGGCCTTTTCCAGACCGTGGGGGATATGCCCATGCCGGAACTGCGCGCCCGTGCGGCAGCGCTGGCTAAAATCGCGACGCTGGCGAAGATCCCGGTGATCACCACAGCATCCGTTCCGCAGGGGCCAAACGGCCCGCTTATCCCGGAGATCCACGCCAACGCGCCGCATGCACAATACGTTGCCCGTAAAGGTGAGATCAACGCCTGGGATAACCCGGAGTTCGTGGCGGCGGTGAAAGCGACCGGACGCAAGACGTTGATTATCGCAGGCACTATCACCAGCGTCTGCATGGCCTTCCCGTCAATCAGCGCGGTTGCGGACGGGTATAAGGTGTTTGCGGTGATCGATGCCTCCGGTACCTACAGCAAAATGGCGCAGGAGATCACGCTGGCGCGCGTCGTGCAGGCAGGCGTGGTCCCGATGGATACGGCGGCGGTGGCCTCTGAGATCCAGCGTACCTGGAACCGTGAAGACGCAGCGGAGTGGGCTGAGGTCTATACCCACATCTTCCCGGCTTACCGGCTTCTGATCGAAAGCTACGGCAAAGCGCAGGAAGTGGTTAAAAACAGCG
Source organism: Enterobacter sp. PP-008-ECC_S150 (assembly GCF_045257065.1). Classification (NCBI taxonomy): domain Bacteria; kingdom Pseudomonadati; phylum Pseudomonadota; class Gammaproteobacteria; order Enterobacterales; family Enterobacteriaceae; genus Enterobacter; species Enterobacter sp. PP-008-ECC_S150. Next base: position 92,632 of record NZ_JBJHHG010000007.1, read on the forward strand.
AAGTGCTCGATTCACAGCGTTGATGACTCGTGCTGCGACCCGAGCTGATTAAGGCTTAACCGAACGCACACGAATACAGAAAATCTGCTTGACCGCTTTAGCGCAACTCCCTATAGTAGCGCCCCGTTGCCCCCCAAGCGGTCAGGCAGCAAAACAATATGGTGAGGTGTCCGAGTGGCTGAAGGAGCACGCCTGGAAAGTGTGTATACGGCAACGTATCGGGGGTTCGAATCCCCCCCTCACCGCCATATTTAAGATAAGAGCTCGTACGAAAGTACGGGCTTTTTTCTTTTGGATCGACCGAACCCTGAGACTCCCTGCGCGCTTTATGCCTGGTGGCGCTGCGCTTACCAGGCCTACGGGTCCTGAGGGTTTGTAGGTCGGGTAAGCGCAGCGCCACCCGACATCATGCCCGCACAAAAAACAAAGCCCGGTTTCCCGGGCCTTGAACGCAACAGCAAACTCAATAATACGCTTGCAGCGTCCTCTGACACAGCGCCGACCGCACGCAGTCCTCTTTGGTGAAGCGTACCACCCCAATCATCTCATCTTCCTCAAAACGTGACATGGCGTCGCTCAACCCGGACTTCACGCCGGACGGCAGGTCACACTGGGTGATGTCGCCGTTGACGATAACCGTCACGTTCTCCCCGAGGCGCGTTAAAAACATCTTCATTTGCGCAGCGGTCACGTTCTGAGCCTCGTCAAGAATGACGACCGCATTTTCAAATGTACGTCCGCGCATATAGGCGAACGGCGCGATTTCCACCTTGCCAATCTCCGGTCGCAGGCAGTACTGCATGAAGGATGCGCCCAGCCGCTTAACCAGCACGTCATAGACGGGCCTGAAGTACGGGGCAAACTTCTCCGAAATATCGCCGGGCAGGAAGCCGAGATCTTCATCCGCCTGCAGTACCGGACGGGTAACGATAATTCTCTCCACGTCCTTATGGATCAATGCTTCCGCCGCTTTGGCCGCACTAATCCACGTTTTCCCGCATCCGGCTTCACCGGTTGCAAAAATGAGCTGTTTACTCTCGATAGCATTCAGGTAGTGCGCCTGAGCCTCATTGCGCGCCACAATTGGAGAATTATCACGGCTGTCTCGGGCCATGCCAATTGCTTCTACGCCACTCATCTGCACAAGCGAGGTGACCGATTCTTCTTCACGCTGTTTATGGCTGCGTGAATCCCGTCTCAGCACACGTTTTGCTTCGCGACGAGCTTTGATCACTGCTTTTTGTCTTCCCATGGATAGCACCTTGAGTTGTTGGTATTCATCACACGCGCCAGCGTCGGCACGATTATGCGCACGAACATCAGAGGGTTGGCTTCCTTGTAAGCCATTGCTTGCACTATCGGATGACGATACGGAACAGCTACGCGCACCGTTCTGCACGTCGGTCGAATCAGGTTCTTGAGGAAGGGGGGTGAATTTATTGGTGAGGAAATCGCTGCCGGAGTCTGAGCCTCCGCGCCGGGTGCTGCGGTTGTTATGTTTACCTTGTCCAGTACAGGACGCAACCATTCGCGATCTCCATAGTGATACAGCATCACTGCCGGGAACTACCGCTGTCTTATCTTAAGTACATCAGGAGTTATCATAAATGCAACATTTATTTTACCTGAATGCAACTTTTAAGACTGCTCCTGCAGCGGATTCAGTCTTATATAGAAATATTACAGAAATATAACAACAAGATAGTCATATGAAAAAATAATGTCCCCGCGAACGGTTGCGGGGACGATTATCAGGCTTCAATAAGACCTTGAGCGAGGTACGCGTTGCTGTCGCGCACGCCCGGCAGGGCAAAGAAATAGCCGCCGCCGATGGGCTTAATGTACTCTTCCAGCGCTTCGCCGTTGAGCCGCTTCTGCACGGTCAGGAAGCCTTTTTCCAGATCGTGCTGGTAGCAGACGAACAGCAGCCCCATATCAAGCTGGCCGGAGTTGGTCACGCCGAGCGAGTAGCTGTAGCCGCGACGCATCATCAGGCTCGACTGCGTCTCTTTGGTGCGCGGATTGGCCAGACGAATATGGCTGTCCAGCGCGATGGTGTCTCCATTCGGATCGCTGGCGTAGTCGGGCACGTCATGCTCATTCTTCATGCCGAGCGGCGCCCCGCTCTGCTTGTCGCGGCCAAAGATGGTCTGCTGCTCTTTGAGCGGCGTGCGGTCCCAGAACTCCACGTGGAACTGGATAATCCGCACCGCCTGATAGCTGCCCCCCACCGCCCATGCCGGTTCGCCCTGGTCAGCAGTGACCCACACCACCTCCTTCATGAGCGCAGCATCGTGGCTGTCCGGGTTGGCGGTGCCGTCCTTGAAGCCCAGAAGGTTGACCGGAGTCTCTTTCCCTTTGCTGCGGGCGGCGTGGTCAGAGATAAACCCTTCCCGCTTCCAGCGCACGCTGAGCAAATCCGGCGTGTGCTTGATGATGTCGCGCAGGGCGTGGATCACCGTGTCCTGGGTATTGGCGCAAATCTGCAGGAGCAGGTCGCCGTGGCACAGCGCCGCGTCGAGGGAATCATTCGGGAAGCGCGTCATTTTTTGCAGCGCTTTCGGCTTCTGCTTTGCCAGACCGTAGCGCGCATCAAACAGCGATTCACCCAGCGAAACGGTAATGGTCAGGTTATCCGGGGCGATAAACGGCCCCAGAATGCCGGAGTCCATCGGCGGCAGGCGCGGGTTCGGCGTATCCGGCGCCGGTCCCCCGGCGGTAAGAAACGCGATGCGCGTCGTCAGCAGGCGGAACAGGCGTTCCAGATCGGCTTTATCGCTGGCCAGCGAATCAAAGGCCACCAGCATCATCGACGCCTGCTGCGGCGTCAGAATACCGGCCTGGTGCTCGCCGTAAAACGGCTGCGTCTCCATGCGGGCATTGGGTGACAGCGTGCCGGGCGCGCTTTGCGGTTTCGCCGCGTGCGCCACCGGACAGCCACCGGCCAGAGCAAGCGCGCCCCCCAGCGCCCCTACCCCTTTTAGCAGCCGGCGACGGGAAGGCTCGACCACGTCGCTTTCGTTATGCTTGTTCATCGTGCTTAGTCCAGACCCAGTACGCCACGCAGCAGGGAGAGATCTTCCGCCAGAGCGGTAATCGGGCCTTTCAGCGCGTTGCGATCGGCATCGGTCAGCTTGTCGTAGGTCTCAAACCCGTCTTTGGTGCGGTACTTCGCCAGGATGGTGTCGACCTTTTTGAAGTTGGCATCCACCTTGGCCAGCAGTTCGCCGTTCTCTTTCTGCAGCTGAGGACGCAGCAGGTTAACAATTTTCTGCGCGCCGTCGACGTTGGCCTGGAAGTCCCACAGGTCGGTGTGGCTGTAGCGATCCTCTTCGCCGCTGATTTTGCTCGCGGCCACTTCTTCAATCAGCCCGGCCGCGCCGCCCACCACTTTTGACGGCGGGAAGGCCAGCTCGCTGATGCGCTTTTGCAGCTCCAGCACGTCGCCGTTCAGCTGCTCGGCGTATTTCTCCATCCCTTTGGCAGAGTTATCGCCAAACAGCGCTTTTTCCAGACGGTGGAAGCCGGTGAATTTCGGATCGGCGGCCTTCTGCTCGTAGTCATCTTCACGGGCGTCAATGCTGCCGTCGAGGTCGGAGAACAGCTCGGCAATCGGCTCAATGCGCTCGTAGTGCTGACGGGTTGGCGCGTAGAGGGATTTCGCTTTTTCGATATCACCCGCTTTTACCGCGTCGGTAAAGGCTTTGGTGCTCGCCACCAGATCCGCCGTCTCTTTGGTGACGTACGCTTTATAGGCGGTAATCGCATCGCCCAGGCTCAGCACCGCAGCGCCTTTCGCCGCATCGGCCGTCGCTTCACCTTTGACGATAAGCTTACCCTTAGGATTGGTCAGCAGGCCGCAGGTCATCTCGTACTCGCCCGGCTGCAGGTTGGCGGTCATCTTCTGGCTGAAGCCAGGGGCGATATTTTCGCGCTCTTCGACAACCAGCACCCCTTTCAGGATCTCCCACTCCAGCGCCTTCTGGCTGTGGTTCTGAATAATGAACTGGGTTTTGCCGCTGTTCACCGTGAGGGTCATCGGCTCGCACTGCTTGTCGTTGACGGTCACTTTAACCTGTGGAACATCCGCGCCCCAGGCGGAGAATGCGGAAGCGAACAGCGCGGCAATGCCTGCGCATAATGCACTACGACGGAACTGAATTGCCATGACTCTTCCCTTTAAAAGTATGTTGTCACTAAATCAATGATTACGGCGCAACGCGCGACGCCTGGGTGCCGGCACGCGGCGGCATAGCAAACAGCACCAGCGCCGGAACCAGATAAATAAAGTACATCGCCACTTCGCTGACGCTCGGCGTTTCCTGATAGCCGAAAATGCCTTCGAGCAGGGTGCCGGTCAGCGAATGGGTGGAGAGGACGTTGCTGAGGTCGAACGCCACGTCCTGGAAATGATTCCACAGGCCCGCTTCATGGAAGGCGCGGATCGCCCCTGCCGCCAGCCCGGCCGCCACCAGCAGAATAAACAGGCTGGTCCACCTGAAGAACGCGCCCAGGTTCAGGCGAATACCGCCCCAGTAGAGCAGGAAACCGAGCACCACCGCCGTAGCAAGACCCAGCACGGCGCCCAGCGGGGGCCAGATCCCCACATCCTGCTGAAACGCCGCCAGCAGGAAGAAAACAGACTCCAGCCCTTCGCGCGCCACGGCGAAAAAGACCATCATAATGAGCGCCCAGCCATGGTTATTGCCCTTCTGCAGCGCGTTATCCACCGCCTGCTCCAGCTGCACCTTCACGTTGCGCGAGACTTTACGCATCCAAAACACCATCCAGGTGAGGATGACGACCGCAATCACGGCGACGATACCCTCAAACAGCTCCTGCTCCTTTTGCGGGAACTCGCCGGTGGTTTCGTTGATGAGGATCCCCAGACCCAGGCAGAGCGCCGCGGCAAGGAATACCCCGATCCACATGACGCCAATCCAGCGTCCGCGCTGGGTTCGCTTCAGATAACTGGCGATGAGGCTGACGATAAGGGCGGCTTCGAGCCCTTCACGTAACATAATGAGAAATGGAACAAACATGCCGACACCTTAAATGTTTATCGCGGTCAACTGATGCAAAGAAAGGTAAATTCTTGTGATAGTGATTATCATTACGGCGAAACGAAACACAAGCGAAATGTGTGGTGTTTTGATGACGAGTTGTAAACGCCAAGCAAGGTAATAGTTACCTGCGTGACGTTCAGGTTTATAAGTTATAACGAAAATGCCCATTTACGGTTAATCAGCGCTGTGGCTAAATATCAGCCTCGAAAACCAAGTGAAAATAAACCATGTTTAAGATTGTCCATTTCCTGCTGGCGCTGGTGATTATTCTTGCGCTGGCCTGGCTGGTGAGTTTCGACCGCCGAAAAATTCGCATTCGTTATGTTTTACAGCTGATTATTATTGAAATTGCCCTGGCGTTCTTTTTCCTGCACGCCGAAAGCGGCTTATTCCTGATTAAATACGTTTCCGGCTTCTTTGAATCCCTGCTGAAATTTGCCGGCGAAGGCACCAATTTTGTCTTTGGCGGCATGGGTGAAAAAGGGCTGGCGTTCATTTTCCTCGGCGTACTTTGCCCGATTATTTTTATTTCCGCGCTGATTGGTATTCTTCAGCACTGGCGAATTCTGCCGATTTTTATTCGGGTGATCGGTACGCTGCTGTCAAAAGTGAACGGCATGGGCAAGCTGGAATCGTTTAACGCGGTGAGCTCGCTGATCCTCGGCCAGTCGGAAAACTTCATTGCCTACAAGGGCGTGCTGGGGGATCTCTCCTCGCGTCGCCTGTTCACCATGGCGGCTACGGCCATGTCGACGGTCTCCCTGTCGATTGTCGGGGCGTATATGACCATGCTCGACGCCAAATTCGTCGTCGCGGCGCTGATTTTAAACATGTTCAGCACCTTTATTATTCTCTCCGTCATCAACCCGACCCGCCCGGAAGCGGAGCCGGATATCAGGCTGGAAAAACTGCATGAATCCCAGAGCTTCTTCGAAATGCTCGGCGAGTATATTATGGCCGGTTTTAAGGTCGCGATGATTATTCTGGCGATGCTGATTGGCTTTATCGCCCTTATTAGCGCCGTCAACGCCCTCTTCTCCAGCGTATTTGGCATGAGCTTCCAGCAGATTCTGGGCTATGTATTTTATCCCCTGGCGTGGCTGGTGGGTATTCCGCTGAGCGATGCCCTAAACGCGGGCAGTATTATGGCGACCAAGCTGGTGGCAAATGAATTTGTGGCGATGATTGAGCTGCAAAAAATCGCGCACCAGATGTCCCCGCGCGGGCTGGGCATTTTATCGGTCTTCCTAGTGTCGTTCGCGAACTTCGCCTCCATCGGCATCGTGGCCGGGGCGATTAAGGGGCTGAACGAGCAGCAGGGGAACGTGGTATCGCGCTTTGGCCTGCGTCTGGTCTACGGCGCGACGCTGGTGAGCCTGCTGTCGGCGAGCTTTGCGGGGCTGGTGTTGTAAGTTTTGTGCGGTTTGTGCCCGGTGGCGGCTACGCCTTACCGGGCCTACAACACTATCCCGCCGTTTTGCTTAAAACTGCACGCACACCGGCTGGTCGACACGCATCACCGACTCCTGCGCGAAGCGTGATTTGTAAATCCCGCGTAGCGCTTCGATGTTCTTCTCGCTCTGCGCGTCCTTGCCGTGGATCAGCATTAACGCTTTGCTCGGCTCGCGCGCCACTTTCCCGTCGTTCCCCAGCCACTGCCCCCGGGCATCAAATACCGTTAAGCCATCGCGAAAGCGCGGCGTCACGTCCTGGTCAACGAACTGCTGCCACTCGTTGCCGGTAATCTGCGCCCCGGCAGGGCGATTTAAGCCGAAATAGAGCGTGGTTTGCTGCATCTGGTTATCCGCTTTGCAGGTCTCCACCGCCGCGTGTTGCGATGGTGCGTTGCAGCCAGCCAGCATCAATAATGCCGCCGCCATTAACCCTGTTTTGATTGTCATGCTTCGCTATCCTCATTGTTATAAGCACAGCGATATCAACGTAAATTGCAGAATTTAGCAAGAGAGGTTTATTCCCTCTCCCCTTTGGGGAGAGGGTTAGGGTGAGGGGAAAATTATTCCGGCTGCAGCTTAGACGGCGGCGCGGAGCGGTAATGCGCGTCTGCTTCAGCAAAGCGTTTCTGCATGGCGGCAGACGGTGCCTTACCCAGCAGGCTGAAGACCACGATGCCGATGCTGCCGAAGATGAAGCCTGGGATGATTTCGTACAGGCCCAGCCACGCGAACTGCTTCCAGACGATGACGGTCACCGCACCGATGATCATCCCCGCCAGCGCGCCGTTGCGGGTCATACGTGACCACATGACGGAGAACAGCACCACCGGACCAAACGCCGCACCGAAGCCCGCCCACGCGTAGCTCACGAGGCCCAGCACGCGGTTTTCCGGGTTGGCCGCCAGGGCAATCGCCACCAGCGCCACCACCAGCACCATAAAGCGCCCGACCCACACCAGCTCTTTCTGACTCGCGTTCTTGCGCAGGAAGGCTTTGTAGAGGTCTTCGGTAATCGCGCTGGAGCAAACCAGCAGTTGGCAGCTCAGGGTGGACATCACCGCCGCCAGGATCGCGGAGAGCAGAATACCGGCAATCCACGGGTTAAACAGAATCTGCGCCAGCTCGATGAACACGCGTTCCGCGTTCTGGTTCACCGCACCCGCCTGCGCCGGGTTGTTGTTGAAGTAGGCAATACCGAAGAAGCCGACCGCACACGCCCCTGCCAGACACAGGATCATCCACGTCATGCTGATGCGGCGCGCGTGAACGATGGTATGGTGAGAATCCGCCGCCATAAAGCGCGCCAGAATGTGCGGCTGGCCGAAGTAGCCTAACCCCCAGCCCATCAGGGAGACGATGGCGACAAAGTTCAGCCCTTTCAGCATGTCGACGTTTTCGATGCTCTTCTGCTTGATCACTTCCAGCGAATCGGCAAAGCCGCCAACGGTGAAAATGACAATCACCGGGGTCAGGATCAGGGCGAAGATCATCAGGCTCGCCTGCACGGTGTCGGTCCAGCTTACCGCCAGGAATCCGCCCACGAAGGTATACAGGATAGTCGCCGCCGCACCCGCCCACAGGGCGGTTTCATAGCTCATGCCGAAGGTGCTTTCGAACAGACGCGCGCCCGCCACGATGCCGGAGGCGCAGTAGATGGTGAAGAACAGCAGAATAACCACCGCTGAGATAATGCGCAGGATGCGGCTGTTGTCTTCAAAACGTCCGGTGAAGTAGTCCGGCAGCGTCAGGGCGTTATTGTTGGCCTCGGTGTGCACGCGCAGACGGCCTGCCACCAGCTTCCAGTTGATCCATGCGCCGACGGTCAGGCCGATGGCGATCCAGCTTTCCGAGATACCGGAGATGAAGATCGCGCCCGGCAGCCCCATCAGCAGCCAGCCGCTCATGTCCGACGCGCCCGCAGAGAGTGCGGTCACCATTGGGCCTAAGCTGCGTCCGCCCAGAATGTAGTCGTCAAAGTTTTTCGTTGAACGCCACGCCAAAAACCCTATCAGGATCATGCCAAATATATAAACGAGAAATGTCACCAGCATCGGTGTGCTAATCGCCATGCAAATTCTCCAAAAGTGTCGAGCGACAGCCGTCCGGGCTGCCTTGTTATATGATCACCGGAACGAGGTGACGGTATCTTGTGTTTCGATGAGGCGCGCTATCCTGCCGTATGCGCCTCCCGCTGACAAACGATTTAACACTGCATTTACATCAAATTCATCCCCGGTTTGATACGAGTTTCCTATAGGTTGCACTCGCTCACGCTTTTGCAGGTTGCACCTTTTAAAAGTGTTAACTCCCGCATAAAAACTGGCCTCCAGCAGAACCGTCAGCGCGTTTTTCCAGCTAACTATTCGTTAACAATCCATTCATTTTCCGGGTTGCAAACCAGGTCACATTTAACACGGTTGCACAAAGTTGCAACATGGTGGATATTTCACGCTAACGACCAAATACGATGAAAGCACAACAGGAGCTTTGGCATGGGTATGACCACCATGGGGGTGAAGCTGGATGACGCCACCCGCGAACGGATTAAGACCGCAGCAACCCGCATTGACCGCACGCCGCACTGGTTAATTAAGCAGGCAATTTTTAACTATCTCGAAAGGCTAGAGAGCGACGAGGGTCTGCCGGAGCTGCCTGCCCTGCTGGCCGGAGCGGCCAATGAAAGCGAGGAAGCCCCAGCGGCTGGCGACGAGAGCCATCAGCCGTTCCTCGAGTTTGCCGAGCAGATCCTGCCGCAGTCCGTCACCCGCGCCGCCATTACCGGCGCCTACCGCCGTGCCGAAACCGACGCCGTGCCGATGCTGCTGGAGCAGGCTCGCCTGCCGGAAGCGATTGCCGCGCAGGCGCACAGCCTGGCCTATCAGTTAGCCGACAAGCTGCGCAACCAGAAAACCGCCACCGGCCGCGCCGGGATGGTTCAGGGTCTGCTGCAGGAGTTCTCCCTATCCTCGCAGGAAGGCGTGGCGCTGATGTGCCTGGCGGAAGCGCTGCTGCGTATTCCGGATAAAGCCACCCGCGACGCGCTGATCCGCGACAAGATCAGCAACGGCAACTGGCATTCGCACATTGGCCGCAGCCCGTCGCTGTTCGTCAACGCGGCCACCTGGGGCCTGCTGTTTACCGGCAAGCTGGTGTCGACCCATAATGAAGCTAACCTCTCCCGCTCCCTGAACCGCATCATCGGTAAGAGCGGCGAACCGCTGATCCGCAAAGGCGTGGACATGGCGATGCGCCTGATGGGCGAGCAGTTCGTCACGGGAGAAACCATTGCCGAAGCGCTGGCCAACGCCCGCAAGCTGGAAGACAAAGGCTTTCGCTACTCGTACGACATGCTGGGCGAAGCGGCGCTGACCGCCGCCGACGCGCAGGCCTATATGGTCTCCTACCAGCAGGCGATCCACGCCATCGGTAAAGCCTCAAACGGCCGTGGCATTTATGAAGGCCCGGGCATCTCCATCAAGCTCTCCGCCCTGCACCCGCGCTACAGCCGCGCGCAGTATGACCGGGTGATGGAAGAGCTCTACCCGCGCCTGAAGTCCCTGACCCTGCTGGCGCGCCAGTATGACATCGGCATCAACATTGACGCCGAAGAGGCCGACCGTCTGGAGATCTCCCTCGACCTGCTGGAAAAGCTGTGCTTCGAGCCGGAGCTGGCGGGCTGGAACGGCATCGGCTTCGTTATCCAGGCCTACCAGAAGCGCTGTCCGTTCGTCATTGATTACCTGATTGACCTGGCCAGCCGCAGCCGCCGCCGCCTGATGATCCGTCTGGTGAAGGGCGCCTACTGGGACAGCGAAATCAAGCGCGCCCAGATGGAAGGGCTGGAAGGCTATCCGGTCTATACCCGCAAGGTTTACACCGACGTCTCTTACCTCGCCTGCGCGAAAAAGCTGCTCGGCGTGCCGAACCTGATCTACCCGCAGTTCGCTACCCACAACGCCCACACCCTGGCGGCAATCTACAGCCTGGCGGGGCAAAACTACTATCCGGGCCAGTACGAGTTCCAGTGCCTGCACGGCATGGGCGAACCGCTGTACGAGCAGGTGACCGGTAAGGTGGCGGACGGCAAGCTCAACCGCCCGTGCCGCATCTATGCCCCGGTAGGCACCCACGAAACCCTGCTGGCGTACCTGGTGCGTCGTCTGCTGGAAAACGGCGCGAACACCTCCTTCGTGAACCGCATTGCCGACACCACCCTGCCGCTGGACGAGCTGGTGGCCGACCCGGTGCAGGCCGTAGAGAAGATGGCGGCGCAGGAAGGCCAGATTGGCCTGCCGCATCCGAAGATTGCCCTGCCGCGCGAGCTGTACGGCAAAGGCCGCGTCAACTCGGCGGGCCTGGATCTCGCCAACGAACACCGTCTGGCATCGCTCTCCTCTGCCCTGCTCAACAGCGCCCTGCAGAAATGGCAGGCGAAGCCGATCCTGGAACAGTCCGTTGAGGACGGCGACATGCAGCCGGTGATCAACCCGGCGGAACCAAAAGATATCGTCGGCTACGTGCGTGAAGCCACCGAAGCGGAGGTGGATCGCGCCCTGGACAGCGCGGTGAACAACGCCCCTATCTGGTTCGCCACGCCGCCGCAGGAGCGCGCCGCCATTCTGGAGCGCGCCGCGGTGCTGATGGAAGATCAGATGCAGTCGCTCATCGGCATTCTGGTGCGCGAGGCGGGTAAAACCTTCAGCAACGCCATTGCCGAAGTGCGCGAGGCCGTCGACTTCCTGCATTATTACGCAGGCCAGGTTCGCGACGACTTCGATAACGAAACCCACCGTCCGCTGGGACCGGTCGTCTGTATCAGCCCGTGGAACTTCCCGCTGGCGATCTTCACCGGCCAGATTGCCGCCGCCCTGGCCGCAGGCAACAGCGTGCTGGCTAAACCGGCAGAGCAGACCCCGCTGATTGCCGCGCAGGGTATCAACATTCTTCTGGAAGCGGGCGTGCCAGCGGGCGTGGTTCAACTGCTGACGGGCCGCGGTGAAACGGTGGGCGCCAAACTGACCGGCGATAACCGCGTACGCGGCGTGATGTTTACCGGCTCGACCGAAGTCGCCTCGCTGCTGCAGCGCAATATTGCTACCCGTCTGGATGCGCAGGGCCGTCCTACGCCGCTCATCGCGGAAACCGGCGGCATGAACGCCATGATCGTTGACTCCTCTGCCCTCACCGAGCAGGTGGTGGTCGACGTGCTGGCCTCCGCGTTCGACAGTGCCGGTCAGCGCTGCTCCGCCCTGCGCGTGCTCTGCCTGCAGGACGACGTGGCGGACCACACGCTGAAGATGCTGCGCGGCGCGATGGCCGAATGCCGCATGGGCAACCCGGGCCGCCTCACCACCGACATCGGGCCGGTGATCGACGCGGAAGCCAAAGCCAATATTGAAAACCACATTCAGGCCATGCGCGCGAAAGGCCGTCCGGTATACCAGGCGGTGCGTGAAAACAGCGAAGATACCCGCGAATGGCGCACCGGTACCTTTGTGCCGCCAACGCTGATTGAGCTGGCAAGCTTCGACGAGCTGAAAAAAGAGGTCTTCGGCCCGGTGCTGCACGTGGTGCGCTACAACCGAAACAACCTCAACGAGCTGGTTGAGCAGATCAACGCTTCCGGCTATGGCCTGACGCTCGGCGTGCATACCCGTATCGACGAGACTATCGCCCAGGTGACCGGCAGCGCGAAAGTGGGCAACCTGTACGTCAACCGCAACATGGTTGGCGCGGTCGTGGGCGTGCAGCCGTTCGGCGGCGAAGGCCTCTCCGGCACCGGTCCGAAAGCGGGCGGTCCGCTCTACCTGTACCGTCTGCTGGCGAACCGTCCGGAGAATGCGCTGGGCGTCACCCTGGCGCGTCAGGACGCGGAGTATCCGGTCGATGCGCAGCTGAAAACCGTGCTGACCCAGCCGCTGGAGGCGCTGATCGCATGGGCGGAAAAACGTCCTGAGCTGCGTGCCGTGGCGCAGCAGTATGGCGAGCTGGCGCAGGCGGGCACGCAGCGCCTGCTGCCGGGGCCGACCGGCGAACGCAACACCTGGACGCTGATGCCGCGCGAGCGCGTACTCTGCGTGGCGGATAACGAGCAGGACGCGCTGGTCCAGCTGGCCGCCGCGATGGCAACCGGGTGTGAGGTACTGTGGCCGGAAGACGCGCTGCATCGCGACCTGGCCAAACAGCTGCCGAAAGCGGTTTCGGACCGCATTCGCTTCGCGAAGGCCGACACGCTGCTGACGCAGCCGTTTGATGCCGTCATTTATCACGGTGATTCCGACCAGCTGCGCGAGCTCTGCGAGCAGGTCGCGGCCCGCAGCGGGGCAATCGTGTCGGTGCAGGGCTTTGCGCGCGGGGAAACCAACCTGCTGCTGGAGCGTCTGTACGTGGAGCGTTCGCTCAGCGTCAACACCGCGGCGGCAGGCGGTAACGCCAGCCTGATGACCATCGGTTAATCGTGTAAACTTTCCCCGGTGGCGCTACGCTAACCGGGGCTACAAAATCACCGTAGGCCGGATAAGCGCAGCGCATCCGGCTTTTTTACATGGAGGGGATGATGAAAAGAGTATTTCTCGCAGGTGCCGCACTGCTGCTGAGCGCCAGCGCGCTGGCCGACGAGTGCGACAAAGCCAATACGCAGCTTGAGCTGAACACCTGCAGCGCGCAGCAGTACCAGGCAGCCGATAAAAAGCTCAACCAGACCTATCAGGCCGCCGTTAAGCGCGCGGCGGCCCCCCAGCGCGACCTGCTGAAAAAGGCGCAGCAGGCGTGGATCGCCCTGCGCGACGCGGACTGCGCGTTTATCGGTTCGGGGACGGAAGGCGGGAGCGTCCAGCCGATGATTGTGAACCAGTGCCTGGCGGAAAAAACCGTGGAGCGCGAAGCGTTTCTGGCCTCGCTGATGCAGTGTGAAGAGGGCGACTTAAGCTGTCCCCTCACCCCGGCCCTCTCCCCATAGGGGCGAGGGAGAAAAACCGCGCAGAACAGTCCCCTTTTCAATAGGGGCGAGCGAGAAAAGACCGCACAGAACAGTCCCCTCTCCCCTTTGGGGAGAGGGTTAGGGTGAGGGGAACTAGCGCACGCGGATCCCTTCAATAATCATCCGCTGCACGTTTTCCAGGGTGCTGTGGAAAAACGCTTCGTCCTGCAGCGTTTTCCCGGTGACCGCCTCAACCTGGGCCGCAAAGTCAGCGTAATGCTGGGTGGCGGCCCAAATCATAAAGATCAGATGCTGCGGGTCGACCGGAGCCAGCTTTCCGCTGGCGACCCATCCGGCAATAATCGCCGACTTATCGTCCACCAGCTGCTTTAAATCTCCCGTCAGCTCAGCCTGCAACAGCGGCGCGCCCTGCAGCATCTCAAGGCAGAACAGCCTTGACGCCTGCGGGTAATCGCGCGACACCTCCAGCTTCAGGCGAATGTACTCCCTGATTGCCACCAGCGGAGCCAGCTCTTCGCGGAACGCTTTGAGCGGCGCCAGCCAGATATCGAGGATCTGCTGCATCACCGCCACGTAGAGCGCCTCTTTCGACGGGTAGTAATAGAGCAGATTGGTTTTGGATACCCCGGACTGCTCCGCCACCTGCTCCAGCCGCGTGCCGTGGATCCCAAACTGCGAAAAGGTCTCCAGCGCCGCGCTGAGGATCGCCTGCTTCTTGGCGCTCACCGCCTGCGAACGTTTACCTGGTGTTTTCACTGCGCCTTGTGTCATTCCCGCTCTCCTTATTCTGCGTTGTCCTCAGCATAGCAAAACCCCCGTCTCGCCTCGACATCCTGCACTCCCATCGCGCATGAGTGCCTGTTTTCTGTGCAACGTTTTTGACCAGTTAGTCCACATTTTATCGTATCAACCCACCAACCTTTAATTAACACATTAATAACACTGTCTTTTTGAAAACTGGCACTGCCTTTGCAAAAAGACCGTTACACCTGCGACGTAATGAAGAGAGGTTCGTGATGAAAATTGGCGTATTTGTACCCATCGGCAACAACGGCTGGCTTATCTCGACCACTGCACCGCAATACATGCCGACCTTCGAACTGAATAAAGCCATCGTGCAGAAAGCGGAGCACTACCATTTCGACTTTGCGCTTTCGATGATCAAGCTGCGCGGCTTTGGCGGCAAAACCGAATTCTGGGATCACAACCTGGAGTCCTTCACCCTGATGGCCGGGCTGGCCGCGGTCACCTCGCGTATTCAGATTTACGCCACCGCCGCCACGCTCACCCTGCCCCCGGCGATCGTCGCGCGCATGGCCTCCACCATCGACTCCATCTCCGGCGGGCGCTTTGGCGTCAACCTGGTCACCGGCTGGCAAAAGCCCGAGTACGAGCAGATGGGGCTCTGGCCGGGTGACGACTACTTCTCGCGTCGCTACGACTACCTGACCGAGTACGTGCAGGTCCTGCGCGACCTGTGGGGTACCGGCAAAAGCGATTTCAAGGGCGACTTCTTCACCATGAACGACTGCCGCGTCAGCCCGCAGCCGTCGGTGCCGATGAAGGTGATCTGCGCCGGGCAGAGCGACGCGGGAATGGAATTCTCGGCGAAATATGCCGACTTTAACTTCTGCTTCGGTAAAGGCGTTAACACGCCTGCCGCCTTCGCCCCGACCGCAGCGCGCATGAAGGAGGCCGCCGACAAAACCGGTCGCGACGTGGGCTCCTACGTGCTGTTTATGGTCATCGCCGACGAGACCGACGAGGCCGCGCGCGCGAAATGGGAGCGCTATAAGGACGGTGCCGACGAGGAGGCCCTGAGCTGGCTTACCGAGCAGAGCCAGAAGGACACCCGCTCCGGCGCGGACACCAACGTGCGCCAGATGGCCGACCCGACGTCTGCGGTCAATATCAACATGGGCACGCTGGTCGGCTCTTATGCCAGCGTCGCCAGAATGCTTGACGACGTCGCCGCCGTCCCCGGCGCGGAGGGCGTCCTGCTGACCTTCGATGATTTCCTCACCGGCGTGGAGACCTTCGGCGAGCGCATCCAGCCGCTGATGCAGTGCCGCGCCCACATTCCTGCCGTGACGAAGGAGGTGGCGTAATGACGACCCTTAACGCTCGCCCGGAAGCCATTACCTTTGCGCCAGAGCAGAGCGCGCTGATCGTGGTGGACATGCAAAACGCCTACGCCAGTAAAGGCGGCTATCTGGACCTGGCGGGGTTCGACGTCTCCGCCACCCGTCCGGTGATTGAGAACATCAACACCGCCGTCGCCGCCGCGCGCGCCGCAGGCATGCTCATCATCTGGTTCCAGAACGGCTGGGATGATCGGTACGTGGAGGCCGGTGGCCCCGGCTCGCCCAACTTCCACAAGTCCAACGCCCTGAAAACGATGCGCAAAAACCCAGAACTGCAGGGCAAGCTGCTGGCAAAAGGCGGATGGGATTATCAGCTGGTGGATGAGCTTGTGCCGCAGGCGGGCGATATCATCCTGCCGAAACCGCGCTACAGCGGCTTTTTCAACACGCCGCTCGACAGCCTGCTGCGCAGCCGGGGCATTCGCCACCTGGTCTTCACCGGCATTGCCACCAACGTCTGCGTGGAGTCGACCCTGCGCGACGGCTTTTTCCTCGAGTATTTTGGCGTGGTGCTGGAAGACGCGACCCACCAGGCCGGGCCGGAATTTGCCCAGAAGGCGGCCCTGTTCAATATCGAAACCTTTTTTGGCTGGGTCAGCAGCGTCAATGATTTCTGCGACGCCCTGAATCCCCCGCTCGCCCGTATCGCCTGAGGAGACACCTGATGCCGAAATCCGTAATCATCCCGCCGGGTACCAGCACCCCGATCGCCCCGTTCGTTCCCGGCACGCTTGCCGACGGCGTGGTGTATGTCTCCGGCACGCTGCCGTTTGATAAAGACAACAACGTGGTGTTTATCAACGACCCAAAGGCGCAAACCCGCCACGTGCTGGAGACGATCAAAACGGTGATCGAAACGGCGGGTGGCACCATGGCGGATGTGACCTTCAACAGCATCTTTATCACCGACTGGAAAAACTACGCCGCGATTAACGAGATCTACGCCGAGTTCTTCCCCGGCGATAAACCGGCGCGGTTCTGCATTCAGTGCGGGCTGGTGAAGCCAGAGGCGCTGGTTGAAATCGCCACCGTTGCGCACATCGCGAAGTGAGGCAGGTATGAAACTCTCCGTCTCACCGCCCCCGTATGAGGGGGCGCCCGTGGTGGTCTTAATTTCCGGTCTCGGCGGCAGCGGCAGCTACTGGTTGCCCCAGCTGGCCGCGCTGGAGCCGGAGTATCAGGTGGTGTGCTATGACCAGCGCGGAACGGGCAATAACCCCGCCACCCTGCCGGAAGGCTACAGCCTGGCGCAGATGGCGGACGAACTGGCCCAGGCGCTGGCTGAGGCCGGGATCGCGCGCTACAGCGTCGTCGGGCACGCGCTGGGGGCGCTGGTCGGCCTGCAGCTGGCCCTCGACAGGCCCGACGCCCTCACCGCGCTGGTGTGCGTCAACGGCTGGTTAACCCTCAACGCCCACACCCGACGCTGCTTTCAGATCCGCGAGCGCCTGCTGCATTACGGCGGTCCGCAGGCGTGGGTTGAGGCGCAGCCGCTGTTTCTCTACCCGGCGGACTGGATGGCCGCCCGCGCCCCCCGTCTGGAGGCCGAAGAAGCGCTGGCGCTGGCCCATTTCCAGGGCAAAGCCAACCTGCTGCACAGGCTCAGCGCCCTGAAAAAGGCCGACTTCAGCCGCCACGCCGCGCGCATTCGCTGTCCGGTACAGATTATCTGTTCCGCCGACGACATGCTGGTGCCCGCGGTCTGCTCGTCCGAGCTGCAGGCAGCTCTCCCGCACGGCCACGGCGCGGTGATGCGCCAGGGCGGGCACGCCTGCAACGTCACCGAGCCGGACACCTTTAACACCCTGCTGCTGAACGGGCTCGCCAGCCTGCTGCACAGCCCCGAACCCGCTTTATAAGGAGCTTTAATGAGCGAAGCCATTACCCCCGCCGCGCTGGAAACGCTGTTCACCGCCGCCCGCACCCATAACGGCTGGCAGGATATTCCCGTCAGCGACGAGACGCTGCGCGAAATCTACGACCTGCTGAAATGGGGGCCCACCTCCGCCAACTGCTCTCCGGCGCGGATTGTGTTTGTGCGAAGCACAGAGGGAAAAGCGAAGCTGCGCCCGGCGCTCTCCAGCGGCAACCTGGAGAAAACGCTCGCCGCCCCGGTCACGGCGATTGTCGCCTGGGACGGTGAATTTTACGAGCGCCTGCCTGAACTGTTCCCGCACGGTGATGCCAGAAGCTGGTTTACCTCCAGCCCCGCGCTGGCGGAGGAGACGGCCTTTCGCAACAGCTCAATGCAGGCGGCTTACCTGATTTTCGCCTGCCGCGCCCTGGGGCTCGACACCGGCCCGATGTCGGGATTTGACCGACAGAAGGTCGACGAGGCCTTTTTCACCGGCACCGCGCTTAAAAGCAATCTGCTGATCAACATTGGCTACGGCGATGCGAACAAACTGTACGGGCGCCTGCCGCGCCTGACCTTTAACGATGCCTGCGGGCTGGCGTAAGGAGCTATCGTGACGACACCGGATAAACAAACCTTTCGCGACGCCATGGCCTGCGTTGGCGCGGCGGTCAATATCATCACCACCGACGGCCCGGCGGGGATGGCGGGCTTTACCGCCAGCGCGGTATGCAGCGTTACGGACTCACCGCCCACCCTGCTGGTGTGCCTGAACCGCGGCGCGTCCGTCTGGCCGACGTTCAGCGAAAACCGCACCCTTTGCGTGAATACCCTGAGCGCCGGACAAGAGCCGCTCTCTAACCTGTTTGGCGGCAAAACGCCGATGAAGGAACGCTTTGCCGCCGCCCGCTGGCAAACGGGCGACACGGGCTGTCCGCGCCTGGAGGATGCGCTGGCCTCGTTTGACTGCCGCATCAGCCAGGTGGTGAGCGTCGGCACCCACGACATTCTGTTCTGCGACATTGTTTCGATTATTCGCCACCCCGCGCCGCAAGGGCTGGTGTGGTTTGACCGCGGCTACCACGCGCTGATGCGACCCGCCTGTTAAGGCGCTCTAAGGAGACAACCATGTTCGGATTTCCCCACTGGCAGTTGAAATCGACCTCCACAGACGCAGGCGTGGTCGCGCCGGATGAACGCCTCCCGCTGGGGCAAACGATGGTGATGGGCGTCCAGCACGCGGTCGCCATGTTTGGCGCCACGGTGCTGATGCCGATGCTGATGGGCCTCGATCCCAACCTCTCGATTCTGATGTCCGGTATCGGCACCCTGCTGTTCTTTTTTGTTACCGGCGGACGCGTGCCCAGCTATCTCGGATCCAGCGCTGCCTTTGTGGGCGTGGTTATCGCCACCACCGGCTTTAACGGCCAGGGGATCAACCCTAACCTGAGCGTGGCCCTTGGCGGCATCATCGCCTGCGGCCTGGTGTATACCCTGATTGGCCTGGTGGTGATGAAGATCGGCACCCGCTGGATTGAGCGCATGATGCCTCCCGTCGTCACCGGCGCGGTGGTGATGGCGATAGGCCTGAACCTTGCGCCGATTGCGGTGAAAAGCGTCTCCGGCTCGCCGTTTGAAAGCTGGATGGCGGTCGTGACCGTGCTGTGCATCGGCCTGGTGGCGGTGTTTACGCGCGGCATGATCCAGCGGCTGCTGATCCTGGTCGGGCTGATTGTCGCCTGTCTGGTTTACGCTCTGCTGGCGAACGTTTTTGGTCTCGGCAAGCCGGTTGATTTTACGCTGCTTCAGCAGGCCGCCTGGTTTGGCCTGCCGCAGGTGACCTCACCCACCTTTAACGCCCAGGCGATGATGCTTATCGCACCGGTGGCGGTGATCCTGGTGGCGGAAAACCTGGGTCACCTGAAGGCGGTTGCGGGGATGACCGGGCGCAGCATGGATCCGTACATGGGACGCGCGTTCGTCGGCGACGGGCTGGCGACCATGCTATCGGGCTCTGTCGGCGGCAGCGGCGTCACCACCTATGCCGAAAACATCGGCGTGATGGCGGTGACCAAAGTCTATTCGACGCTGGTCTTCGTCGCGGCGGCGGCGATGGCGATACTGCTCGGCTTCTCGCCGAAGTTCGGCGCGCTGATCCACACCATTCCGTCACCGGTCATTGGCGGCGCATCAATCGTGGTGTTTGGTCTGATTGCCGTCGCCGGGGCGCGTATCTGGGTGCAGCATCGCGTCGACCTTAGCCAGAACAGCAATCTGATTATGGTGGCGGTCACGCTGGTGCTGGGCGCGGGCGATTTTGCTCTGACGCTGGGCGGGTTTACGATTGGCGGGATTGGTACAGCGACCTTCGGCGCGATCCTGCTTAACGCCCTGCTGAGCCGCCGGAAGGCCGCTGCCCCGCAGGGGGAAGTGGTGCATCAGGAGTCGTGAAATCTGCCTGTCGGGTGAGGGCCAGGCCTTACCCGATCAATCTTGCTGAAACAGTCGTTCGATAGATTTTGTCGGAAAGAAAAGAGAATGGCTGTTTTCTCCCGTCAGGGGAATAAAACCCTGCCTAAGATAAAATCGTTTTGCCTGCTCGTTAAGTGCATCAACAAATATTCCGTGTACCCCCACCGCCTGCGACGCCAGATAGACAACCCGCATGGCATGCGCGACGAGCGTTGTTCCCCACGCCTGTCCCTGTATGTTTTTATCAATAGCCAGACGTCCCAGCGTTACGCTGGGCACGTTGCTATAAGGGATGCGCCGCTGCTGCGTCTTAGAGGGAAGCATCTCCCTTTCAAAGCAACTTCCAGACAGCGTGTAATAGCCCAGGACTCGCGGATGGTCGCGCTCTTTAAGCAGGTAGCCGCGTAAAATACGTCCATTGTGCTGACGCACCAGATGTTCTGTGAGAAAAACATTTAGCGAGGGTTCACCACAATCGAACTCCCTGAAATCGTAATCCTTTCCCTCTGCAAACATTTCGATCGTGAGATTTTCCACGACGC
Source organism: Enterobacter sp. PP-008-ECC_S150 (assembly GCF_045257065.1). Classification (NCBI taxonomy): domain Bacteria; kingdom Pseudomonadati; phylum Pseudomonadota; class Gammaproteobacteria; order Enterobacterales; family Enterobacteriaceae; genus Enterobacter; species Enterobacter sp. PP-008-ECC_S150. The sequence goes on from NZ_JBJHHG010000007.1 coordinate 113,105, forward strand.
ATCACTCCATGTCTTGAAGACGTTTTGCCGCTCGCTTCAGGCGTTCATTTGGCTCTGGCGGATTGTCGATGGCATCCATTACCGCATTCCATGATGCTTCGTTTAATACGAGACGCCGATGCTGTTCAATGACCTCTGCAGCACGCGCTGACGCACTGTTCACCATAAACTGGGTGATCGTCTGGTTCGTCATCGCCGCCGCTTCTTCAATCATGGTTTTGTCTTCGTCCGTTAAGCGAAGATCGATACGCTGTTTTTTAAGTGCTGGCATGGTTTGCTTCACCGTGTACGGTATTTATCCGTACGCATGGTAGATAAACCGGACCATTTTTTCAATCTAAACCTTCTTTAGCGGTCAGGTCGCTCACCTGACTCCGACGCTTTTTAAGCTTTAACTCGCTCACCAGCACCCCGGCGACGATAAATGCCGCGCCCACCAGGGCCAGCAGCGGCAAACGCTCGCCCGCGATGCGGCCGAAAATCCCCGCCCACACCGGTTCACCGGTATAAATCACCGTCGCTCGCGTCGGCGATACGCTGCGCTGCGCCCAGTTCATGGTGACCTGAATAATAGCGCTGAAAATGCCCAGCCCCAGCGCCACCACAATCAGGCCGGTGGACATGGGCGGCACGGACTCCCCTGCCGGCACCATTGTCGCAAACGCCACCAGCGACGCCGTCGCAAGCTGCACGACCGTTACCCGCTTAACGTCAACCTGGCCCGCCCACGCGCTAATCAGAATAATTTCCGCCGCAATCGCAACCGCCCCGACGAGGGTAATGATCTCCCCCGGCCCCAGCGCCAGCAGGTTGTTTTCAGGTCCGGCGAGCAAAATCAGGCCGATAAACGCCAGCACGATGCCGATGCAGGACATCAGCCCCGGCAGCCGCCCCAGACACAGCCACTGCAGGAGCGGCACCAGGGGCACATACATGGCGGTGATAAATGCGGATTTGCTGCTGGAGATGGTCTGCAACCCCCACGTCTGCAGGCTGTAGCCCATTGCAATCGCAATCCCTATCGCCACGCCTGCCTGGAGTTCTTTACGCGTCAGGCCGCGCAGCGTTTTCAGCGAGATCAGCCCCACGGCTATCGCCGCCGTCGCAAAGCGCAGGCCAACAAAAAAGAACGGATCGCTGAGGGTCACCGCGTACTGGACGGCCAGAAACGTCCCGCCCCAGAACATGGTGATGAGAATGAGGATGGCTTCCTGCGGTTTTACGGAGAATTTGAAGCGTGAAAAAGACATGCGGCACCAGCAAGTATGAACAATTCTCTAGTGTGCGTTGCCTTTGGTTACAGTTCAATGTTGCAGAAATAAAAAAACCGCCGGGGTACCCCGGCGGCAGGGGTTCAACCCGGCGTACTACTTGCTGCTGCTGCCGTGGCTGTTTTTACCCCCCTTCTTGCCAGCTTCAGATGCGCGTTGCGGGTCATTCTTGAAGTTACCCCCGCTATGCTGGCCACCTTTACGGCCTGCTTCTGATGCTCTTTCACGGTCTTCTGCGAAATTACCTGAACCACCACGATGGTTTGCCATCTCTAACCTCCAGAATGTGAAACATTAGACATCATATTGCATTCAGTAAAAGAGGATTCTTTCACCTCGCAGCACAAAGACAGTGCCTTTATCCGTGCCGCGTGAAACTAAGCTTAGTGGAATGCCGCTATCCGGCAAGCCGCAGGTAATATCCTGCAACATGAACTCAGTCTTTTGGGTGAGATGACGCGACGGTAATTCATAAGCCTTTCTTATCGTTTCAAAAAACCGCTGTCGAAAAGTTGTTTCATTTTGCTACAACACCTTTTTGTAATCATATTGTTATAAATCAAAGAAATGCCGTTCATTTTTGCAGTCTGGCCGTGATGGCATATCTTTAAAAGAACGCAGCGATCCGCTGTCAGAAAAAACCAACGAGGAGTGAAGCAAAATGGCAAAAGTTCTGGTGCTCTATTATTCCATGTATGGACACATTGAAACCATGGCTCACGCGGTTGCTGAGGGTGCAAACAAGGTAGACGGCGTAGAGGTTGTGGTGAAACGCGTACCGGAAACCATGAATGCCGAGGCGTTTTTAAAAGCCGGCGGTAAAACGCAAAACGCGCCGCAGGCCACCCCGCAGGAGCTGGCTGACTACGATGCCATTATTTTCGGCACCCCGACACGCTTCGGCAATATGTCAGGCCAGATGCGCACCTTCCTCGATCAGACGGGCGGGCTCTGGGCATCCGGGGCGCTCTACGGCAAACTTGCCAGCGTATTCAGCTCCACCGGGACCGGCGGCGGTCAGGAGCAGACGATTACCTCAACCTGGACTACCCTTGCCCATCACGGGATGGTGATTGTGCCGATTGGCTACGGCGCGCAGGAGCTGTTTGACATTTCCCAGGTCCGCGGCGGTACGCCGTACGGTGCTACCACCATTGCCGGTGGGGATGGCTCGCGTCAGCCAAGCAATGAAGAGCTGGCTATCGCCCGCTATCAGGGTGAATACGTCGCGGGTCTGGCCAAAAAACTGAACGGCTAACACCCAACAGGAGGACAAGCATGCCAACTCAAGAATCCAAAGCTCACCACGTGGGCGAATGGGCAAGTTTACGCAACACCTCTCCGGAGATTGCCGAAGCTATCTTTGAAGTCGCGAAATACGATGAAAAGCTGGCCGAGCAGATCTGGGAGGAAGGTAACGATGAGGTGCTGGTGCGCGCCTTCGAAAAAACGGATAAAGACTCGCTCTTCTGGGGCGAGCAAACCATCGAACGTAAAAACGTCTAAGCGTTTCCCCCCGCCATCGCGCGGGGGGTTTTCGTTTACTTCGCCGCGTTATTCATCACCGCATTGAATTTATCGACCGGACAGAAACCGTTCGCATCCACCGGACAGCCTTTCAGCTCCAGCGTCACGCGCTGCGCCGGAGACTGCAGCGACAGCACGCTGGCGTTACGCAGCTGCTCCGCGCTCTGATAGACATACTCAATTTTCATCAGCTCCTGATTGGCATTTTTGTCATGCCAGCGCTGGAAGACGATCTTGCCGCCAATTGGGGTACGTTCGTGCTGGTCGTGCAGCTGATACGGTTTGAAATCCAGGGCGGTGAGCAGCGACGCAATATTCGAGTCATGCCCCACCAGCAGGGTGATTTTCGGCGCTTTCGCCTGGTCGGTAACCAGCGTTTTATCGATATACTTCACCAGCGGCTTCGCCACGTTTTGCGCCACCTCGGTGGAGGTAAACAGCGAGTCCTGATAGCCGTTCTTCAGCATCGACAGCACGCGCCACTGCTGGTCGGTCTTGATTTCGCCCCAGGCCACCTGGTCGGCCGGGAAGCCTTCGTAGTACTGCAGCGTGAACGCATCCACCAGCGAGTTGCCCACCTTCAGCGGCCCGGATACGCCAGGCTCTTTTTCATAGTCGGCGCTGAAGGTATCTTTCGCGTCCGCCAGCGAGCAGACTTTTTTCTCTTTGCAGGATGGAGAATCGGCGTAGTTCGTCATCTGCTCCAGCAGCTTATAGCTCTCAGTAAGCTGCATTTTCTGCCGTTCCGTCTCCATCGCCTTCAGCGCTTTTTCACGGAATTCCGGCGAGTTATTGGTAATCACCGGATTAAAGGTTGGGTCCATGGTGCCCATTTTTTCCTGGTGGTGCACAGGTATGTCGCACCCTGGGAACGCCCCGGTAATAAAGAACTGCGCGGTCGCGACGGTACGCTGCAGGCTGTTGGCATAAGCATACACGCTCTGAGCCGGTGGACATTCGCCAGTGGTCACCATCCCCTGCTGCGCCAGCCACTCGCGCATGTAATGGCCCATGTAGACTTCCAGCACGCCGCCTTTGGTGGTGAGCTGACCGCCCGGCACCTCCCACTCCGGCCACTGCTTCGGCGTGGACTGCTCCAGCACGCTGCCGTTGTTAGCCAGCGGCGCGCGCAGGTTATGGCGACTCATGATTAAAACTTGTTCCAGCTGATACCCTTCCGGCGTCTCTTGCGCCTGCACGCCGAACGTTGCTGAAATGGAACCGGCGACCGCCAGCGCGAGTAGTGCTTTTCTCATCCCTAATTCCTCACTCGTTTTAAAATGTCGCGTTCAGTGTGACAGATTGGTGACAATTTTCCGGGAAGCATTTCTCAAACTGATGATTAACGTGCTTACGGTGTGTGCCCATTAGTTTTATAATAAAACCATACCCCACCGGAGAACTGATTGTGAAACGTACCCGTCTTGAAGAGAGCCCCTGCCCCGTCGCCCGTTCGCTGGATATCATCGGCGACTGGTGGTCGCTGCTGATTGTTCGCGACGCGCTGCGCGGAATTAAGCGCTTCGGCGAGTTTCAGAAAAGTCTCGGTATCGCGAAAAACATGCTGACCACGCGGCTAAAGCTGCTGGTGGATGAGGGGATCCTCCGGCTTCAGCCCGCGTCCGACGGCAGCGCCTGGCAGGAATATGTCCTGACCGAAAAGGGGCGCGCCCTGCAGACGGTGCTGGTTGCCCTCTCCCAGTGGGGAAATGAGTTTTTGTTCGCGGAAAACGAATGCGGCACCGTGCTGGTCGATACCGAACAGCGTAAACCCCTGCGCAAGCTGGCGCTTATCGCCGACGACGGGCGCGAACTGACGCCTGAAGAGATCGTGGCCAAACTCCCTTCCTGATCGTTCCCGACGGCAAAAGCACAAAATGCCCAGTAAAATAGTTGCATTATAAAACCAAATAGCAGAGAGTTAATTCAGTTTCATCTTGAAACCAAATAACCCACTTTGCCTTGAGGTAACACACGATGACTACGCACATCACCACCGCCCTGATTACGGGCGCCTCTTCCGGGATTGGTGCCGTTTATGCCGACCGTCTTGCCGCGCGCGGCGCCAGCCTGGTACTGGTTGCCCGTCGCGAGGATCGTCTGAAATCCCTCGCCGCCGACCTGCGCGCGCGCTATGGCGTCGCCGTCGATATTCTGGTGGCCGACCTGACGGATGAAGCCGGGATCCGCGCCGTGGAAGACGAACTGCGCCGCAATACCGCCATTGATACGCTGATTAACAACGCGGGCACCGCGCAGATGGCACCGTTCCTCGCGGGCGAGGTGGCGCAGCATCAGGCCATTAACACCCTGAACACCACGGCGCTGATGCGCCTGACCTACGCCATCCTGCCGCGGCTGGCGCAGAATAATCACGGCACGCTGATCAATATCGCCTCCGTACTGGCCCTGCACGTGCGGGCAGGCAGCGCGCTCTACAGCGCCACCAAGGCGTGGGTGTTGAGCTTTACCCGCGGGCTGCAGGAAGAGTTTGCCGACAGCAGCGTGCGCATTCAGGCCGTGCTGCCCGCCGCCACGGCGACGGAGATCTGGAGCCACTCCGGCGTCACGGTGAACGATCTGCCGGAAGGATCGGTGATGACCACCGACGATATGGTGGACGCGTCGCTGGCGGGTCTGGATCAGGGCGAAGCGATCACCATCCCGCCGATGCATGACGCCGGCCTGTGGGACCGTTACGAAGCGGCGCGCCTTGAGCTGTTCAACAGCGCGCGTACCGGTATTCCTGCCCCGCGCTACGTGAAGCAGTAACCTAACGCTCCAGCTGGCTGCCGTACTCGCTCATCCAGGCGGCCAGCGGGGAGAGCGCATCCTGCAGGGTTAACCCGAGCTCGGTAATTTGATACTCCACGCGCGGCGGGATCTCCGGATAGACCGTCCGCGTCACCAGCCCGCGCTGTTCAAACAGGCGCAGCTGCTTCGTCAGCTCTTTCTGCGTGATGGGGGATGCGGCACGCAGGAGATCGCCAAAGCGAACGGGCGTGTTGAAGACAATCAGCCGATAGAGGATCGGGATCGCCCATTTGCCAGAAATCAGGTTCACAAACTGCGTCATCGGGCAGGTATACGCCTCAGATTTTTTTTCACAGCACACCTCCAGCATTTCTGCCATAGCACACCTCTTGCCTCGTTAGTATCCATTTGGTACCTGGTTTCTTTTCGATACTAACGTTTCTATAGTGCTTTCTCCAGTGACTTTTCAGGAGAAGAACATGGGTCGTTTAACAGACAAGTACACGCTGATTACCGGCGGCACCAGCGGCATCGGTCTCGCCACCGCGCAGGCGTTTATCGCCGAAGGCGCGCGCGTCGCTGTAACCGGACGCAACCCGAATACCCTCGCCGAAGCAGAGCGCATTCTGGGCGATAAGGCCTGGGTGATCCCGACCGATGCGGGAGAGTTGGCGTCGCAAAAAGCGCTGGCGGAAACCCTCGCCGCCCGCTGGCCACGCCTGGACGCGGTGTTTCTCAACGCCGGTGACGTAACGCACGCGCCGCTGGAAGCCTGGGAGGAAGAGGCCTGGGATCGTCTGATGGGCATTAACCTTAAGGGACCGTTCTTTTTGATTCAGGCGCTGCTGCCGCTGCTGAATAACCCGTCTTCGGTGATCCTCTGCGGCTCCGTGAGCGCGCGCATCGGCCTGCCCACCAGCAGCGTGTACGCCGCGAGCAAGGCCGCCCTGCTCTCTCTGGCGCGCACGCTGTCGGCGGAGCTGCTGCAGCGCGGGATCCGCGTCAACGGCCTCAGCCCCGGTCCGGTGGAAACCCCGGCGTTTACGAAAACGGGCTTAAGCGAGGAGGCGCTTAACGCGATGATGGCGGACATCATCAAGCTGGTACCGCTCGGCAGAATGGGCTCGACGACGGAGCTGGCGAAAGCCGCGCTCTATCTGGCGTCCGACGAGTCGAGCTACACGGTGGGAACGGAACTGCTGGTCGACGGCGGAATGGGGAGCCTGTAGCTCAAAAGGCGCTGATGCCGGTAACGATGCCGACATACAGCGCCGCCCATGCGCAGGCGGAAAGCAGGCTGACGACGTAAACCTTGACTGCGTTCAGCCTGAGCATCCCCGCCGCCAGCGGGACGATATAACGCAATACCGCCAGAAAGCGCGACGTAAAAAGTACGATGACGCCGTTCTTTTGCAGCTGATGCTGTACCCGCAAGAACTTATCGGCATGCTTTGAGGTAAAACGCGTGACCAGCCGGGTGTGCCCCATCAGCTGGCCGATATGGTAATTCAGCACCGAACCTGCCGTTGCCCCCAACGCCACGGCCAGCCACGCCAGCGCAGGATGCATGCTCGCCTGGCTGACGGAAATACCCGCTAGCAGCATTACCGAGGCGGGCGGCAGCACGGAGGAGATCAGCACCGTCGATTTACTCAGCGCCATCACAAATAACAGCGCGAAAAGATGTGCTGGATAGAGCGCAAAATGATTCAGCAAATTGTCAAACCACGCCATTCTCCGCTCCAACATTCGTTATTTAATCCTTCATTTAAAATGAAGGAACTTAAATAAACCCTCAACGTTTTATTAATAAGATTTATCTAAACCGTTCTTAAACATTATTTAATTTCCTGAGCGGTAAATTTAAACAGGCGTATTATCCCTCACGTTTTACAACGATCTCGTTATGGCGAGGCTCCTGTACAAATACACGTTATCGCTCTGGTAGGTTCGAGAGAACCGGCACAGGGTAAAACAGGCACTGTCGAATCAAGGCTTTGTCAGTATAACTTCCCTTGCGGGATACGGTGTACAGTGCTGAACCCAGGACGTGGGGATCTCCTCTTCGACATGCCCTGTCTTGCTCGCCCCTGAGAGATGTTATTATTCAAAGGGAATTCACTATGTCTTACGCTATTCACAACCAAAACCCGGGATTCAATGACAGCGCCATCGCGCAATATATGAATACCGATTTTATCGTCCTCGATATTTCATTATGCGTGGCGCTGGCGCGCGAGCAATTCTTCGAAAAATTAAAAGACGACGATATTCCGTCACATATTTTTATTGAAGACAATGGCCGCCTGGCGGGCATGATTGCGGTGCGTAAACTGCTGCAGACCGCCGATACGGTACAGCCGGTGAAATCGCTGATGATTTCGCAATTTTTGCAGGTCAAACCGGAGGATGAACGTGCCGACGTCGCCGGTCTGCTGGCGCACGGCGGTGCGGATGTCGTGCCGGTAGTGGCCCACGGCAAGCTCGTCGGCTGCCTGACCGAGCGCGAAATCGCCCACCTGCTCGAAGATGACGTTACCGAAGATGCCCAGCTTCAGGGGGCGACGCTGCCGCTTGAGAAGCCCTACCTGGAAACCAGCGCCTTTAGCCTGTGGAAAAAACGCTCCGTCTGGCTGCTGCTGCTGTTTGTCGCCGAAGCCTACACCAGCTCGGTGATCCAGCATTTCGAAGAGGCGCTGGAGTCCGCCATTGCGCTGGCGTTCTTCATTCCGCTGCTGATCGGCACGGGCGGCAACAGCGGGACGCAGATCACGTCCACGCTGGTGCGCGCCATGGCGCTGGGGGAAGTCCACCTGCGCGACGTCGGCCGCGTGCTGCGTAAAGAGATGACCACCTCACTGATGATTGCCGTGACGCTGGGTATCGCCGGGTGTATCCGCGCGTGGATGATGGGGATTGGGCTGGAAATTACGCTTATCGTCAGCCTGACGCTGGTGTGTATTACCCTGTGGAGCGCGATTGTGTCGTCCGTCATTCCGATGGTGCTCAAGCGCTGCGGTATTGACCCGGCGGTCGTCTCCGCGCCGTTTATCGCGACGCTTATCGACGGCACCGGGCTGATTATCTACTTTAAGATCGCGCAGTATACGCTGGGGCTGGAATAACGCATCGCCTTGTCGGGTGGCGCTGCGCTTACCCGACCTACAAATTAACGCGCACCACCGTCAGCCAGCGTTCTCACCGCCCGCCCAAATGCCTCAATCGCCAGGGCAACATCCTCAGCCATCACCGATTCCGCCGGATGGTGGCTGATCCCGCCCCTGCAGCGCACGAACAGCATCCCCACCGGCCAGCGTTCCGCCAGGGCGATGGTATCATGCCCGGCGCCGCTCGGCAGAGATACTGAGCGCCCCTGCACCGATTCCACGGCGCTTAACAGCAGATGCTGCAAACGTGCATCGCACGGCGTGGCGGCGATCCGGTAAAACTCCTCCGCGCTAAAGCCTAGCCCGCGACGCGCGGCAATCGCCTGCGCCTGCGCCAGCAGTTCCGCGAGCAGCGCGTCAAGCGGCGCATCCTGCGGGCCGCGAATATCCAGCGAGAGCGTAACCTCACCGGGGATGACGTTGACCGCACCGGGCAGGCAGCGCAGCTCGCCGACCGTCGCCACCCGGTTGCCGCCCTGCTGCCGGGTAATATTTTCGATCAGCACCATCCACTCGGCGGCGGCGGCCAGGGCATCCTTACGATGGTTCATCGGCACGGTGCCCGCGTGTCCGGCCTCGCCGGTGAAGCGGCAGTTCAGACGACGGGCACCGTTAATGGCCTCCACCACGCCCAGCGCCAGCCCTTCCTGCTCGAGACACGGCCCCTGTTCGATGTGCAGTTCCAGACAGGCGCTGACATCATCCCGATGGCGCGCCGCGAGCGCCACGCGGGCGGGATCGAGCCCCGCCTGCACCATCGCCTGCGCCACGCTGATGCCCTGAGCATCACGCGTCTCCAGCCAGCCCTGCGGCCAGGTGCCCGTCAGCCCCCGGCTGCCCAACAGCGTAATGCCGAAGCGGGTGCCCTCTTCGTCACCAAAGCCGACAATCTCGATGGCCTGCGCCAGATGGAGCCCCTGCTGGTGCAGGCTGTCCACCACTTCGATGGCGGTGAGCACCCCGAGCATGCCGTCATAGCGCCCGGCGTTGCGAACGGTATCCAGATGCGAGCCGAGCAGCACCGCCTGCGCCCCTTCCTGCGCGCCTTCGTAGCGTCCACAGATATTGCCGACGCTGTCCTGCCAGACGGTCATGCCCGCCTGGCGCATCCACTCTCCAACAAGCTGGTTGGCCTGCAGATGCTGCGTGGAAAGATAGACCCGCGTCAGCGCATCCGGGGTTTCGCTGATGGCGGCCAGCGCGTCGGCGCGCGCCATCACACGTTCTGCCGCCGGGCTCATTGCGGCGTCTCGCGGCGGTAGTGGTCCCACGCGGCCTGCATGGCGGCACCCTGCGTGGTGGTGAATTTCAGGTAGTTCAGCACCGACTCCAGCGCGCTCAGGGTGGTCATCACGCAGTCCTTGCGCGCGTTGTAGCCCATGGTGCCAATGCGCCACACCTTGCCGTGCAGCGGGCCAAACGAGGTGCCGATTTCAATGCCGAAATCCTCCAGCATCAGCTTGCGTACCTGGTCGCCGTTGACGCCCTGCGGAATGACCACGCCGAGCACGTTGTTCATCTTGTGCTTCAGGTCGCCGAAGGTCTCCAGCCCCATCGACTGGATGCCCTTCAGGAGCGCGTCGCCGTGCAGCTTGTGCCGCGCGATGCCGTTATCCAGCCCTTCCTGCAGGATCAGCCGCGCGCATTCGCGGGCCCCGAACAGCGCGGTGGTGGCTTCGGTGTGGTGGTTCAGCCGCTCCGGCCCCCAGTAGTCCATCACCATGCCGAGATCGAAGTAGTTGGAGTAGATCATCTCCTCGTCGCCGTCGCGGTGGGCGTCGGTGCGGATACCCTCCTCAACGCACCTGCGGCGGCGGATCGCCTCCTCCATGCGCGCGCTCAGGGTGATCGGCGACGTGCCCGACGGGCCCCCGAGGCACTTCTGCATCCCGGCCGAGACGGCGTCCAGCCCCCAGGCGTCGGTCTCCAGCGCGTTGCCGCCGAGCGACGCGGTGGCATCGGTGTAAAACAGCACGTCGTAGCGGCGGCAGATCTCACCGAGCTCCGCAAGCGGCTGCAGCATGGTGGTGGAGGTATCGCCCTGCACGGTCAGCAGCAGGCGCGGACGAATACGCTTAACCGCATCCTCCACCTGGTCCGGGGTAAACACCTCGCCCCACGGCACCTCGATGGTATGGACCTCCGCCCGGCAGCGGCGGGCAATCTCGCACAGCAGATGGCCGAAGCGGCCAAAGACCGGCACCAGCACCTTATCGCCCGGGCGGATAGCGGAGACCAGAATGGCCTCAATCCCCGCGCGGGAGGTGCCGTCCACCAGCATCGTCCAGCGGTTTTCGGTGCGGAATACGCCGCGATAGAGCGCCATCACCTCGTTCATGTAGTGGGTCATGGCCGGATCGTACTGGCCGATCAGCTGGCTCGACATGGCGCGCAGCACGCGCGGGTCGGCGTTGATCGGGCCCGGCCCCATCAGCAGGCGCTGGGGCGGGTTGATTTGCGGAAAGCGTGCGATATCCATCGTTAAGTCCTTATCAGTTGAGGCCGCGCACGGAGGAGATGAACTGCTTCAGTTCCGTGGTCTGCGGGTTGGCGAACAGCGTTTTGCTGTCGCCCTGCTCCCAGACTTTCCCCTGGTGCATAAACACCACGCGGTCGCCCACTTCGCGGGCGAAATTCATTTCATGGGTAACCAGTATCAGCGTCATTCCCTCGGCCGCCAGCTGCTCCAGCACCTTGAGCACTTCGCCCACCAGCTCCGGGTCCAGCGCGGAGGTGATCTCGTCGCAGAGTAACACTTTCGGCGACATCGCCAGCGCGCGGGCAATCGCCACGCGCTGCTGCTGGCCGCCGGAGAGGCTCGACGGGTAGTACTCCAGACGATCGCCCAGGCCAACCTTCTCCAGCATCTGCTGCGCCAGCGCCCGGCATTCTGCGGCGCTTTTCTTCAGCACCCGACGCGGGGCGAGCATTACGTTCTCCAGCGCCGTCATGTGCGGGAACAGGTTAAAGCTCTGGAACACCATCCCGACCGAGCGGCTGATTTCGCGCGCCTGGGAATCCCGGTCGGTAATGGTCATGCCGCCCAGCTTGATGCTGCCGTCCTGGTAGCCTTCCAGGCCGTTGATGCAGCGCAGCAGCGTGCTTTTGCCCGATCCGCTGCGCCCGATGATGGAGATCACCTGGCCCATGTCGATATCGAGATCGACACCCTTGAGCACGTGGTTATCGCCGTAGTACTTCTGCACCTGATTAATGGTGATGAGAGGCATTGAATTTCGTCTCCAGATAGCGGCTGTAGCGCGACAGCGGATAGCACAGAATAAAGTAGCCCAGCGCCACCAGCGCAAAGACCTTAAACGGCTGATAGGTCACGTTGGTCAGCATGGTCCCGGCCTTGGTCAGCTCGATAAAGCCGATAATCGACGCCAGCGCGGTGCCTTTAATCACCTGCACGGCAAAGCCGACCGTCGGTGCAATGCCGATGCGCAGCGCCTGCGGGGCGACCACGCGAAACAGGGTCTGGCCAAAGGTCAGCCCCAGACAGCGAGAGGCCTCCCACTGCCCCTTCGGCAGGGCGCGAATGCTGCCGTTCCAGATATCGAGCAGAAACGCGCTGGTGTAAAACGTCAGCGCCAGCGAGGCGGCGGTCCACGGCGAGACGTCAATGCCAAACAGCGCCACGCCGAAGAAGGCCAGGAACAGCTGCATCAGCAGCGGCGTGCCCTGAAACAGCTCGATATAGCCGCGGATGATGCGCTTCACCGTGCGCCCGCCGGTCAGGCGCAGCAGCAGGAGCGGCAGCGTCACCGCCGCCCCGCCGACAAACGCCACCAGCGACAGCAGCACCGTCCAGCGTCCGGCCAGCAGCAGGTTGCGAATAATGTCCCAGTCGGTAAAGGTGGTCATCATGCCTGCACCCCCAGCCATTTCCGTCCTGCCGCCATCATCAGCTGGCGCAGGGTAATCGACAGTGCTAAGTAAATCCCGGTTGTCACCAGATAGACCTCAAAGCTCAAAAACGTTCTGGACTGGATCAGGTTAGCGGCGAAGGTCAGCTCTTCATACGAGACCTGCGACACCACCGACGAGCCGAGCATCACGATGATGCACTGGCTCACCAGCGCCGGGTAAATGCGCTGCAGCGCAGGCGGCAGCACCACGCGGATAAAGGTCTGCAGGCGGGTCAGCCCCAGCACGCGTCCGGCTTCCCACTGCCCTTTCGGCGTCACCTGAATGCCCGCGCGGATAATCTCCGTGCTGTAGGCGCCCAGGTTCACCACCATCGCCAGCAGCGCCGCTTCCCCTGCCGTCATCTTCAGGCCCAGATTCGGCAGGCCGAAGACGATGAAAAACAGCTGCACCACAAACGGCGTGTTGCGGATAATCTCCACGTAACCGCCCCAGATCCGGCTGTACCAGGTCGTGCGTCCGCTGCGGATCGCCGCCCCGACAATCCCTGTCGCCAGCCCGCCGACGGTCGCCATCACCGTCAGCTGAACGGTGACCCACAGCCCCGCCAGCAGCTCCGGCCAGTGCGGCCAGAGGGCTGAAAAATCAAGTTGCTCAGTCATCGGCTCAGGCGCCAAGGTTTGCCGGCAGCGGGGCCTTCAGCCACTGCTCGGACAGGCCGTTCAGCGTGCCGTCCTTGATGCCCTGCTCAATCAGCGCGTCCACTTTTGCCTTCAGGGCCGGTTCGTTTTTCTTCAGGCCGATAAAGCACGGCGAATCTTTCAGCATAAAGCTCGGTACCGGGGCTTTGTCCGCATTCTGCCGCGAAATGGCCGCCACCACGAGGTTGCCGGTCGCCACGTACTGCACCTGCCCGGACAGATAGGCTGACAGCGTGGTGTTATTGTCTTCGTAGCGCTTCACGTCCGCGTCTTTCGGTGCCAGGCCGGTCAGCACCATGTCCTCCACCGCCCCGCGCGTCACGCCGATGGTTTTGCCGCTCAGCGCGGCGGCATCCTTCAGCTCGGCCCCTTTCGGGCCAAACACGCCGAGGAAGAACGGCGCGTAGGCGCGGCTGAAGTCGATCACCTTCTCGCGCTCCGGGTTTTTCCCGAGGCTGGAGATGACCAGATCCACCTTATCGGTTTGCAGGTACGGCACGCGGTTGGCGCTGGTCACCGGCACCAGCTGCAGCCTGAGCTTCATCTGCTTAGCCAGATAGCGCGCCATGTCGATGTCATAGCCCTGCGGCTGCAGGTCGGTCCCCACCGAGCCAAACGGCGGGAAATCCTGCGGAACGGCAATGCGGAGGGTGCCGCGCTTCTCGATATCCTGAAGCTGGTCGGCCTTCGCGGGCAGTTGTGCAAAGAGGCATGCGGCCCCGGCCAGCGCAATCAACAATTTTCTCATGGTGCTTCCCCGTAACGTTAACATGAAACAAAAGATTCTTTGAAGATGATTTTGCAACTAATGTGCCAGATAAGGCGACGCGGGAAATATTGTCTTAAAGCCTGATAAAACGCGGGCGGGGCGTAAATGCGCTCCATTTACGCCCCGTGAAGTTGCACCATTTCAATGCAAAGCACCAGCCTGACGCCCCATTATCGCTGTTCGAGTTCGTCCAGCTGCTGGTAGAGGGAGGCAATCTCGTGAATGCGCGGACGGCCTTTATCGAGGATCTCATGCAGGAAGGCGTTCGCCAGCAGGTTGATCAGGCTGTTGACCGCGGAGTAGCTGTCATAGGCCGAAACGCTGTCCAGCGGGGCGCAGAGCTGCCAGCTTGCCAGCGGAAACAGGCTGTGGGCCTGCGGCTCGCACATCAGCAGCACCGGAATGCCGCGGCTCTGAAGCTGCTGCATCAGCGGGCGGATGATGCGCGGCCGGCGGCGAAACGCCATCATGACCACCATATCGTCCGGCGTTAAGTCCACCAGCTCTTCGCCCAGGCTCTGCCCCGGCTGCGGCAGCACCAGTACCTGACCGCGCGCCTGCAGCAGCTGCTGGCGCAGGTGCAGCGCCGCCGGATAGGCGTTACGCATGCCGATAATGACGACGCGCCGCGCCTTTACCATGCAGGCCATGGCGTCGGCAAACTGCTGCGCGTCGAGGGCATTCACCCACTGGGTCAGGTTCGCCATCTCCTGCTTATAGTGGCGCGCCAGCAGCGTATTGCCCTGCACCGCGTCGCGGTTATCGGTGAGCGGCATCCCGCTCTGGCGCAGGGTGCGCAGCTCGTCGCGCATGTCCTTATATTTCTCATAGCCCAGACGCTTAAACAGGCGGCTGACCGTCGCTTTTGACACCCCGCTCAGCTGCGCCAGCTCGGCGCTGTTGTAGCTAATCAGATCGTCAAAGTGGTCGAAAATAAAATCCGCGACCCGCTGCTCCTGCGGCGACAGTGACGGGTACTGTGCTTTCAGACGTTCATCCAGTTGTTCCATAGCGCCTCTGTAACTTTTGTTTCATGACATTTTGCCTTTCATTCTACCTTTCATTATACGTGCCAGTTTACTGAAACTTTTTTTTCAGATCTGGAACAGCTTTTGCAGCACCTTGTGCCTTTCAGGATTACGAGGACGCTTCATGCAAAGTAATGTCTCCACGCACGGCATGGCCGTTGCGCCCCACCATCTTGCCAGCCAGAGCGCGCTGGCGGTGCTGCGCGAAGGCGGCAGCGCGATAGAGGCGATGGTCGCCGCGGCGGCCACTATCGCCGTGGTTTACCCGCACATGAACGGGCTGGGCGGCGATGGCTTCTGGCTCATCGTTCCCCCGCAGGGCGAACCGATCGCCATTGACGCCAGCGGCGCGGCGGGATCGCGCGCGACGCTCGCCGCCTACGACGGGCTGGCGCATATTCCCCATCGCGGCCCGCAGGCGGCGCTGACCGTCGCCGGCACCGTGAGCGGCTGGGACGAGGCGCTGAAGGTCTCCCACGAGATGACCGGCAAGGCGCTGCCGCTCTCCCGCCTGCTGGCCGACGCCATTGAGTACGCGCAGAACGGCACGCCGGTTACGGCCTCTCAGGCTCACGCCACGGCCAGTAAATTCGACGAGCTGAAGGACGTTCCCGGCTTCGCGGAAACCTGGCTGGTGGACGGCAAGCCGCCAGAGGTCGGCAGCCGGTTTTACCAGCCCGCCATGGCTACGACCCTGACACGCCTTGTGGAGGACGGTCTGGACAGCTTTTATCGCGGCCCGCTGGCGGAGGTGCTGGCGCAGGGCATGGAGACGCTGGGCCTGCCGGTCACGCTGGCCGATTTACGCGCCCACGCCGCCCGGCGCACCGTGCCGCTGAAACTGCAGCATCAGCAGGGAGAGATCTTTAACCATGCCCCGCCAACGCAGGGGCTGGTTTCGCTGGCGATACTCGGCATTACTGACCGCCTGAACATGGCGGAGGCCGACGACGCCGACACCCTTCACCGCATCGTGGAAGCCACCAAGCTGGCCTTTGGCCTGCGCGATGCCCACATCACCGACCCGCGCGCGCTGAAAACCGATATTCAGAGCCTGCTGGATCCCGCCGCCCTGCAGGCGCTTGCCGACAGGGTTGACGACGGCCGCGCCGCGCCGTGGGGCACCGGAAAAGGCCCCGGCGATACGGTGTGGATGGGGGTGATGGAAAAAAGCGGACTTGCCGTGTCGTTTATCCAGAGTATCTATCACGAGTTCGGCAGCGGCGTGGTGCTGCCCGACACCGGCATAACCTGGCAGAACCGGGGCGCATCGTTCAGCCTCGATCCCGAGCATCTTCTGGCCCTCGCGCCGGGCAAGCAGCCTTTCCATACCCTGAACCCGGCGGCGGCGCGTCTTAAGGACGGGCGCGTGATGGTCTACGGCGCGATGGGCGGCGACGGCCAGCCGCAAACCCAGGCCGCGCTCTTTACCCGCTACGTGGTCCAGGGCGTCCCGCTGCAGGAGAGCATTTCCCGCCCGCGCTGGCTGCTGGGCCGCACCTGGGGGCAAACCTCGGACACCTTAAAGCTTGAAGGACGTTTTTCACCCGATACGGTCGCGCGCCTGCGGGCACTCGGTCACGAGGTGGAAATGTTCCCTGACTTTAGTGAAGCGATGGGCCACGCGGGCGCGATTGTGCGTCACCCCAACGGGCTGTTCGAAGGGGCATTTGATCCGCGCAGCAACGGCGCGGCCGCCGGATTTTGAGGAGAAAACAATGACCACACACCAACCCGACTGGCAGACGTACCTTGCGCAGATGGAAACCGTGCTCGGCGTGACGCTGGACGACGCCCGCCGCGCCGAGCTGCAGGTGCAGTTCAGCCGCATTGCCAGCATGGCCACCCCGCTGATGGCGCTGCCGCTCGACGACCGTCTGGAGATCGCAGGAGTGTATAAAGCATGAGGCTACGCGAGATGAGTATCAGCGACATTCAGCAGGCGCTGAGCGCGGGCGAGCTGAGCGCCCATGAGATTGCCCGCCAGACGCTGGAGGCAATTGCGCGCGTTAACCCGCAGATTAACGCCTGGACCGCCGTGACGGAAGCGCGCATGCTCGCCGAGGCCGAGAGCATCGACACCCTGCGCCGCGAGAAGCGCCCCCTGCCGCCCCTGGCGGGCGTGCCCTACGCGGTGAAAAACCTGTTCGACGTTGCGGGCCACACCACCCTCGCCGGGGCCGAGCTGTTCAGCCAGCGGCCTGCCGCCGCCGCTGACGGCTTCGCGGTGCGCCAGCTGCGCAGCGCGGGCGGGCTGCTGACCGGGATGGTGAATATGGATGCCTACGCCTACGGCTTTACCACCGAGAACAGCCACTACGGCACGACGCGTAACCCGCACGACCTGGCGTGCATCGCGGGCGGGTCGTCCGGCGGTTCAGCCGCCGCGGTGGCCGCCGGGCTGGTGCACTTTTCGCTCGGCACCGACACCAACGGCTCGATTCGCGTTCCGGCCTCCCTGTGCGGCATCTATGGCCTGAAGCCCACCTTTGGCCGCCTGTCGCGTTCCGGCAGCCATCCGTTTGTCCCGAGCCTGGATCATATCGGCCCCTTCGCCCGCCGCGTGTGCGATCTGGCATCGGTGTATGACGCGCTGCAGGGGCGGGACAGCAGCGACGCGTTTCAGGCCGAGAGCACGCGCGAGCAGACGCGCCCCCTGCTCGACCGCGGGCTTGACGGCCTGCGCTGCGCGGTGCTCGGCGGCTACTTCACCACCTGGTGCGACGCGGATGCCCGAGACGCCGTGGCGCGGGTGGCGAAGGCGCTTGACGTGCAGGACGAGCTGCGGTTTCCGGACGCCGAGCTGGCGCGCTCGGCGGCATTTATCATCAGCGCCGCCGAAGGGGGAAACCAGTACCTGCCCGCGCTTCGTCGGGAGCCGGAGCGTTTTGAGCCCCATTCCCGCGAACGGCTGCTGGCAGGGGCGATGATCCCTTCTGCCTGGTACATTCAGGCCCAGCGGTTTCGCGCGCACGCCCGGCAGGCGTTCAAAACCCTGTTCACGCAGGCCGACGTGCTGATCGCCCCGGCCACCCCGCGCGGCGCGACGCTCGCGGGCGAGCAGACCATGGAGATTAACGGCCAGCAGCTCCCCATTCGCGCCAGCATGGGGATGCTGACCCAGCCGATTTCGTTCCTGGGCCTGCCGGTGACCACCGTTCCGCTGCGTACCGCTCAGGGTATGCCGATTGGCCTGCAGCTGATTGCCGCGCCGTTTAACGAGCAGGCCTGCCTGCGCGTCGCGCGGGTTCTGGAAGAGCGCGGCATCACCGATGCCCGTCCGGCGGAGATAGCAGCATGATGAATCACGACGACATTAACCTGCCGTGGGTGGTTGCCGAGGTGACCGCCGCGTTTTACCGCTACGAAGACGCGCTGGTGAGCAACAATATTGCCGTGCTGGACGAGCTGTTCTGGCACGATAAAAACACGGTGCGGCTGGGCGCGGGTGAAAACCTGTACGGCATTGATGAAATCCGCGCCTTCCGGGCGGCGCGCCCCGCCGCCGGGCTGCAGCGGACGCTGCGCCACACCGTGATTACCACCTTCGGGGAGGATTATGCCGTGTGCAGCACCGAGTTTACCCGCGAGGGCACAGAGCGCATTGGCCGCCAGCAGCAGACGTGGGTGCGGTTTGCTTATGGATGGCGGATCGTGGCGGCACAGGTGAGTTTGATGGTGTTACGCTGAAAAACCTGCCGGGTGGCGGCTGCGCCTTACCCGGCCTACAGGACATCGTAGGCCCGGTAAGCGCAGCGCCACCGGGCAAAACATCGCACAATTATGTCTGAAACGGTTTGCTTATGACGGCACAGGTGAGTTTGATGGTGTAACACCGCCGGGAATACGAGATTCCGTAGGCCGGGTAAGGCGCAGCCGCCACCCGGCAAAACACGGCTCAATTATTTCTGAAACGGATGCACCTCCCGCCAGTGGTCCGCAATCTGCTGGCGGGTACAGACCCACACCCGCTCGTGCTGCTGCACGTAATCCAGGAACCGCTGCAGCGCGCGAAAACGCCCCGGCCGACCCAGCAGGCGGCAGTGCATGCCGATGGACATCATTTTCGGCGCGCGTTCCCCCTCCTCATACAGCACGTCAAAACTGTCTTTCAGATACGTATAAAACTGCTCGGCGGTGTTAAACCCCTGCGCGGTGGCGAAGCGCATGTCGTTCGCATCCAGCGTGTAGGGCACTATCAAATGCGGTTTACGGGTGCCGTCGCTGCAGGCCACCTCCGTCCAGAAAGGCAGGTCGTCGCCATAGTAGTCGCTGTCGTAGTCGAAGCCGCCGTGCTCCACCACCAGCTGGCGGGTGTTGGGGCTGTCGCGGCCGGTGTACCAGCCCGTCGGCGGCTTGCCGAACAGGTCGGTCAGCACCTGCACCGCTTTATGCAGGTGTTCGCGCTCTTGGCTGATATCCATGCTCTGATAATGGATCCAGCGCCAGCCGTGGCTGACCACGTCGTAATCCGCCGCCCTGATTGCCTCGACGATCTCCGGGTGACGCGCCAGCGCCATCGCTACGCCGAAGACCGTCAGCGGCAGGCCGCGCTTCTGGAATTCATTGTGGATCCGCCAGAACCCGGCGCGGCTGCCGTACTCGTAGAGGGAGTCCATCGACATGTGTTTGTCCGGGTAGCTGGCCGCGCCGATGATGTCCGACAGGAACTGCTCGGATCCGGCATCGCCGTGCAGAACGTGGTTTTCCGCACCCTCTTCATAATTGAGCACAAACTGTACGGCGATGCGCGCCTGATTCGGCCAGCGCGCGTGCGGCGGGCTGCCCGCGTAGCCGCGCAGATCCCGCGGGTAATCCTGATCAAAAAGCCCCATTGCCACCCCCAAAAATTAAAATGGATTCAGTGCCTGAAACTGCCCGCTTAACGGTTTGTTCTCCGGGAACGCCAGATCCCCGTGCTTGCTGGTCGACAGCCCCAGCGCCACCAGCGATTCCACCATCTTCACCGCCGCGCTGACGCCGTCGATCACCGGCACGCGCAGCTCGCGCGTTAGCTCCTGCGCCAGGGTCGCCATGCCGCCGCAGCCCAGCACGATGGCGCCGCAGCCGTCCTCTTTCAGCGCCTGGATACAGCGCGCGCGCACTTTTTCCTGCGCCAGACCGCTGCCGTCCTCCAGCGCCAGTACCGGAAGGTCGATGGCGTGCAGCGCCGCGCAGTGGTCCTGAAAGCCATACTGATGCAGCAGATGACGGGCAATAATCAGCGTGCGCGGCAGCGTGGTGACCACCGAAAAGCGCGTCGCCACCAGCGTCGCCATATGCATCGCGGCTTCGGCGATGCCGATAACCGGCCCCTGCGCCAGCTCGCGCGCCGCCAGCAGGCCCGGATCGCCAAAGCAGGCGATGACGTGACCGTCCACGCCCTGCTCCCTGCCTTTTTTGATCTGTTCCAGGACACCGACGGCGGCGATGGCCTCGTCAAAGTGGCCTTCTATAGACGGCACGCCCGCGGTTGGGCAGACGGCGATGATTTCGGTTCCCGACGCAGCGACCGCGCGGGCCGCCGCGCCGATGGTTTCCGTCATCGCGAGGCTGGTGTTGGGGTTGATCACTTGTATACGGACGGACATTACGACTCCTTGTGGCCGGCAAACAGCCTGGCAAAATCAGGCAGACACTCGCCCGCCCGCTCGAAGCAGAGGCTGGCAACGATATGTTCAAAATGGTGCATGAGGGCATCGCTTAATGGCTCAAGCGCCTTCTGGCGCAGCAGATCCACCAGCTGTTCGTGATCGTTGCAGCGGCAGCCCTGCCGCCAGGGCGCGCCCCAGGTCGCAATCACCAGCGACGAGCGCTGGCTCAGGCCGGTCACCATCTCGGTGAGCACCTGGTTGCCGGAGATGGCCTGCAGCTGAATATGAAAACTGGCGGAGTGGCGGATCGCCGCCGGGCCGTCGTACGCCTCGTGCGCCTGCTGCTCCTGGCGAATAATGGCCTCCAGCGCGGCAAGGTGCGGCGGCTGGCAGTGGGCCAGCACGTCAGGCAGGTTGGCGACCTCCAGCAGGGCGCGGGTGCGGAAGATGTGCCGCGCCTCTTCTACCGTCGGGCTGGCGACGTGTGCACCACGCCTGGGCGATAAGGTGACCATTTGCACTGCGGCGAGTCGTTGAAGCACCTTGCGGATGCCCGTGCGGCTCACGCCAAAGACCTCGGCCAGCGCCTCTTCCGGCAGTTTGCTCCCCGGCAGCAGCTGATGTTCGACAATCGCGGTCATCAGCGCCTGAAAGATCGATTCGTCTTTGTCATGCAGGTCTGGCGCGGTCTGCAGGGCATTTAGGTTGTTCATTTAACACTCCATATTTAACTTCGCGTTATCGAATCGTATACATAAAAATAAAATATTGCATACAAGATTTATTATTTTGGCCTGGATCCTGCAACCCCCTCTGCACGCCCACTCAAGGGGTTTTCATTCACAGGAGCAGGTTTCATGCCAAACAGTCAAAACGCGCAGCAGGGTACGGCCGCTGATTCCGGTGCGGCTTACAGCCCACGTCTTTGCAATGAGGATCTGGCACCGACGCGTGACCAGAACTGGAGCTGGTACAACATCTTTTCGTTCTGGATGTCGGACGTGCACAGCATGGGAGGATATGTTGTCGCCGCGAGCTTCTTTACGCTCGGGCTGGCAAGCTGGCAGGTCCTGCTCTGCCTGCTGGTGGGGATTTGCATCGTGCAGCTGTGCGCCAACCTGGTGGCAAAACCGAGCCAGATGGCGGGCGTGCCCTATGCGGTGATCAGCCGTCAGGCGTTTGGCGTCTTCGGCGCCAATATTCCGGCGGTGATCCGCGGGCTGATTGCCTTCGCGTGGTACGGCATCCAGACCTATCTGGCCGCCAACGCCCTGATGCTGGTGGCGCTGAAGTTCTGGCCGTCACTCTCTTCGCTCACCACCGGCGCGTTCCTCGGCCTGTCGCATCTGGGCTGGATCTGCTTTGCCATTATGTGGGTCCTGCAGGCGATGGTCTTCTGGCACGGCATGAGCGCCATCAAGCGCTTTATTGATATCGCCGGTCCGGCGGTCTACGTGGTGATGCTGGCCCTCGCAGGCTGGATTGTATACAAGACCGGTTTCGACGGCATCTCCTTTACCCTCGCCAGCAAATCCCTGAGCGCGGGCGAGCAAACCTGGCAGATGATCACCGCAACCGCGCTGGTGGTCTCCTACTTCTCCGGCCCGCTGCTCAACTTTGGCGACTTCTCCCGCTACGGCAAAAGCATGGGGGAGATCCGCCGCGGCAACCGCTGGGGGCTGCCGTTTAACTTCCTGCTGTTCTCCATCGTCACCGTGGTGATTGTCTCCGGCACGCAGTCGCTGTTTGGCCGCATGATCACCGACCCGATCGAAACCGTCAGCCGCGTGGGTAACGATCTGGCCGTGGCGATTGGCCTGCTGACGATGATCACCGCCACCATCGGGATTAACATTGTGGCGAACTTCGTCTCACCGGCCTTTGATTTCTCTAACTGCTCGCCGCAGAAAATCAGCTTCCGCACCGGGGGGATGATTGCCGCCGTCGGCTCGATCCTGCTCACCCCGTGGAACCTGTTCAACTCGCCGGAGCTTATCCACTACACCCTGGACGTGCTCGGGGCATTTATCGGCCCGCTGTTCGGCATTCTGATTGCCGATTTCTACCTGATTAAGCGCGGCAAGGTGTCGGTGGACGATCTGTTCGACGACACGCCGAAGGGCAAATACTGGTATCGCAACGGCTTTAACCCGAAAGCCATCGGCGCGCTGATCCCCTCCGTTGCCGTGGGCCTGGTCATTAGCTTTATCCCGGCCCTGCATGAGGTGGCAAACTTCAGCTGGTTCATCGGCGTCTTCCTCGGCGGCGTGACCTACCGCTGGCTGGCGCGGGAAGATCGCGAGACGGCAGGTGCGACGACGTTCAGCTCCCGCGTAGCGACGCAAAAAGAGTAACCCTCCCCCTCGGGCCGCAGCGTAACTGCGGCCCGTTCATTCTGGCACCGTTCTTGCTGAGCCTTCTTACCCCGCTACGCAAACACCAAGGCAGGAACCATGATGGAATACCAGACTGCGATACGCGGTGCATTTTTTGACATTGCCCAGGTCTGCGACAGCGCAGACGCGATCGCCGAACACGCGCGCTACCTTGAGGACGGGCTGCTGTTTATCCAGAACGGCACCATTCTGGCGCACATGCCGTGGCAGGAGGGCGAGCAGTATCTTGACCCTCACAAGGGCTACACCGATATGCGCGGCAGGCTCCTGCTGCCCGGTTTTATCGATACCCACGTCCATTACCCGCAGACGGAGATGATCGGCGCCTTTGGCGAGCAGCTGCTGGAGTGGCTGACCACCTACACCTTTCCGGTGGAGAGCCAGTTTGCCGATGAGGCCTACGCGACAGAGATCGCCGAATTTTTCATTAACCAGCTGGTGAGCAACGGCACCACCACCGCGCTGGTGTTCTGCACGCTGCATCCGGAATCGGTCGAGGCGCTGTTTGCAGAGGCGCTGCGCCTTAACATGCGCCTTATCGCCGGAAAGGTGATGATGGACAGACACGCGCCGGACTACCTGAGCGAAGACGCGAAGCAGAGCTACCGGCAGACGCGGGCGCTGATCCAGCGCTGGCATCATCGCGGGCGTCTGGGATACGCCATTACACCGCGCTTTGCCCCGACGTCATCCCCCGAGCTGCTTGCCGCGGTCAGCCTGCTCAGAGAGGAGTTTCCGGATACCTGGCTGCAGACCCACCTGAGCGAAAACCCCAACGAAGTGGCCTGGGTGAGCGACCTCTGGCCGGAGCACGAGCGCTATCTGGACGTGTATCACCACTACGGCCTGACCGGCGAGCGCAGCATGTTTGCCCACGCGATCCATCTTCACCACAGCGAGTGGCAGTGCCTGCATGATACCGGCTCGGCGGTGGCGTTTTGCCCCACTTCTAACCTGTTCCTCGGCAGCGGGCTGTTTCGCCTGCCCGCCTGCTGGCAGCACAGGGTGCGGATGGGCATCGGCACCGACGTCGGGGCGGGCACCACCTTCAGCATGCTGCGCACGCTGGGGGAAGCCTACAAGGTCGGCCAGCTTCAGAGCTACCGCCTGCGCGCCAGCGAGGCGTTTTATCACGCCACGCTGGGCGGCGCGCACGCCCTCCGCCTGGACGATAAGATTGGCAACTTCACGCCCGGCAAAGAGGCGGATTTCGTCGTCATCGACCCGGACGTGACGCCGCTGCAGCGCCTGCGCAATCGCCGCTGCCAGGATATCTACGAGCAGCTTTTTGTGCTGATGACCCTCGGTGACGAGCGCAACATCAGCGAAACCTGGGTCAACGGCGAGCGGGTGTGGTCAACTGCCCCGGTAGGTTGACCACCCGCCGGGCGCAATCACAAACGGCAGATGAAAGTGCTCGTCTGCCGCTCCTCCCGTCACAAAATCAATCCGCGCGCAGGGATAGATCGTGTCGCGGCCACTGTTGCTAAACCATTGGCCGATCTCCGCCACCAGCCGGTAGCGGCCTTTTGGCAGAGCGGGCACGAAGGCGGCAATGCGCCCCTGCGCGTTGGTGACGCCCGTGGCCAGCGTGTTCCCGTCCTGCTGCAGGTGAACCGTCACGCCCTCTGCGGGCTTGCCCGTCGAAATATCAAGAATATGGGTGCTGAGCGTGCTCATTCGCCAATCACTCCTTCCAGCCTTAGCAGCGTGATGTCCCGCAGCTGTTCCAGCGCGGCGTGTACCTCCTGCGCATCGCTGTTCTCCAGCCGCGCGTGCAGGGCCTGTAAAATCTCCTCGCCGCTGCGCCCCTTCGCGCGGATCAAAAAGACGCGTCCGAAGCGGGCCTCGTAGCGGGCATTGCCCTCACGCAGCGCCCGGGCAAGGGCAGCATCGCGATCGTTCACCGCCCCCTGCTCCTGGCGCGACAGCGCCGCCTCCGCCTGTGAGCCCGTTGGCTTTTCTCCGATGCGCGGATGGGCGCTCAATGCTTGCGTTAATGCCGCGTTGTCCCAGGTTTGCGTCAGCGATTTTGCCGTACTGAACAATTCGTCCCGGCTGGCGTAAGGCCGCCCGCGAACCAGCGCATCGGCCCAGTCGGGTAGCGCCACGCAGGGGTGAACCAACGCGAACGCCTTTTCGTGGGAAAGATGATTGAAGTCGTGCAGTCCGATCATAGCGTCTCCTTTATTGTCCTTCTCCGGGGTATTGCACAAACCACGCCACTCTGAGCGAGGACGTGAAACAGTCGATTCCGCATAGCTCAACGGGAAATTTTTGATTCAAGAAAAGGCACGCTCACGGCGTTTTCGCACCTTAGCAGTGCAAACGCCTGCCCCACAATGCCGTTTTCGCCACTCTGCAGCCTGGTACGCAAATTGCTGAATGTCTTTACACCCTGCAAAAGGAGAGAAGCATGAGAGCAATCGTTATTGGCGCGGGTATTGGCGGCCTGAGCGCCGCCGTCGCGCTGAAGAAAGCGGGCATCGACTGTACCGTATTTGAAGCCGTGAAGGAGATCAGGCCCGTCGGGGCAGCCATCTCCATCTGGCCGAACGGCGTGAAGTGCATGCAGCACCTCGGCATGGGCGACATCATCGAGACCTACGGCGGCCCGATGCGTTTTATGGCCTACAAGGATTACCGGCGCGGCGAGACCCTGACCCGCTTTAGCCTTGCCCCGCTGGTCGAACGCACCGGCGGGCGTCCCTGCCCCGTCTCGCGCGCCGAGCTTCAGCGCGAAATGCTGGACTTCTGGGGCCGCGACAGGGTGCAGTTTGGCAAGCGCGTCGAACGCGTCCGTGAAGACGACGCGGGCGTGAGCGTCACCTTTACCGACGGCACCACGGCAACCGGCGATTTCCTGATTGCCGCCGACGGCAGCCACTCTGCGGTTCGCCCGTACGTGCTGGGGTACACGCCGGAGCGCCGCTACGCCGGGTACGTGAACTGGAACGGGCTGGTGAAGATTGATGAAGAGATCGCCCCGGCGCACCAGTGGACCACCTTCGTCGGCGAAGGCAAACGCGTGTCGCTGATGCCGGTTTCCGGCGGTCGCTTCTATTTCTTTTTTGACGTGCCGCTCCCCGCCGGTCTGGCGGAAGATCGCACCACCCTGCGCGCCGATCTCACGGGCTACTTCCGCGGCTGGGCCCCGCCGGTGCAAAAGCTTATCGCGGCGCTCGACCCCGACACCACCAACCGGATTGAGATCCACGACATCGAGCCGTTCGACACCCTGGTACGCGGCAACGTCGCGCTATTGGGGGATGCCGGGCACAGCACCACGCCGGATATCGGTCAGGGCGGCTGCGCGGCGATGGAAGATGCCGTGGTGCTGGGCGAATGCCTGCGTGAAAACCACAGCATCACGCTGGCGCTGCGGCAGTACGAAGCGCTGCGCTGCGACCGGGTGCGCGACCTGGTGCTGAAGGCGCGCAAGCGCTGCGACGTCACCCACGGGAAAGACATGGCGTTGACCCAGGCCTGGTATCAGGAGCTGAAAGAGGAGACCGGGGAGCGCATCATTAACGGTCTGTGCGAGACCATTCAGGGCGGCCCGTTAGGCTGAACGTAAGAGGGACAACGATGAAAAGAGAACCGACTCCACCCGCCCACTGCACGTTTGAGCCAGAGGACTGGCTGCGCCTGGCGAAATGCTGGCATCCGGTCGCCCGCGCCTGCGACATCGGCCCGGCGCCGGTCAAGGCGACCCTGCTGGACGAACCGCTGGTGATTTACCGGATTAATGACCGGGTCGTGGTCGCCCGTGACGTCTGCCCGCACCGCGGCGTGCCGCTGACGCTCGGCTTTCACGACGAGCACGGGATTATCTGCCCTTACCACGGCTTACGTTTCGGAGAGGACGGGCGCTGCAACCGTATCCCCTCCAGCCCCGACCAGCCCGTGCCGGCGAAGCTGAACCTGATTAACTACGCCGTTGAGGAGCGCTTTGGCCTGATCTGGACCTGTCTGGCCTTTGACCCGGAAAATCCCGTGCCGCTGCCCACCATGCCGCACTGGGATGATGACGGATTTCAGCAGATCAACTGCCCGGCGTTTGAGGTGAACGGCTTCGCCGGGCGTCAGGTGGAAGGGTTTCTGGACGTGGCGCACTTCGCCTGGATCCATACCGATACCTTTGCGGACCCGGATAACCCGCTGGTGCCCCACTATCAGCCGCAGGAGACGCCGTTTGGGTTTGTAGCCGATTACTGGAGTTCCGTCAGCAACTATCCCGCCAGTTCACCCGTGCAGGCGCCGGAAGGCTTCCAGTGGCTGCGCCATTTTGAAATGCATCTGCCGTTTACCGCCACCCTGACGATCCATTTCCCGGGGGAATCCCGGCTGGTGATTATGAACGCCGCGTCGCCGGTGTCCTCGCGGGTGACCCGAATGTTCGCCCCTATCGCCCGCAACTTTGATCTGCATATTCCGGTAGAGGACGTGCATGCCTTCAATCTGCGGATTTTTGAAGAGGATCGCCTGATGGTCGAAACCCAGCGTCCGGAAAGCCTGCCGCTGGATCTGACGCTGGAGGCCCATATTCCCGCGGATAAAAGCTCGATTGCCTACCGTCGGGGGCTGAAAAAAATGGGCTTTGGCGAATTTTTCCTGGTATGACGGAGGCCGATATGCAGAGCGTAATTGTTGACGGGCTGTGGCGCGAGGGCGACAGGAGCCTCGCCGTCAGGCTGGTGGCTGAAAACGGTGAAACCCTGCCGCGGTGGCAGCCGGGGGCACATATTGACGTGCATCTGCCCTGCGGCGTGGTGCGACAGTATTCCCTGACCGGGGCATGTGAGGACGACGGGTATCTTATCTGCGTGGGGCGGGAAACCGCCTCGCGCGGCGGGTCGCGCTACGTTCACGAGACGCTGCGGCCCGGGCAGAAGCTGACAATCTCGGCCCCGCGCAATTTGTTCCCGCTTCAGCAGGCAGAGCGTGTGCTGCTGCTGGCGGCGGGGATCGGCATTACGCCGCTGTACGCCATGGCCCTGCAGCTGAAGGCTGCCGGAACGCCGTTTACGCTGCACTACTACGTTAAACGCCGGGAAAGCGCGGCGTTTGTTCGGGAACTTTCACAGTTCGGTGAGTGCACTATTCATACCGACAGCCCGCGCGCCGCGCTGGCAGAGCATCTTCCGATAGCGCAGGCGGGGCTTCACGCCTGGGTCTGCGGCCCGGCGGGCTTTATGGAAAAAGCGCGCGAGCTGGCAACCGCGAAAGGGTGGGATGATGCCCAGCTTCACAGCGAGGCGTTTCAGCCCGTGGCCCCGGTCACAAGCGGCGTCGCGGGCGAGATCTTTATGGTCAAGCTGGCCTCTACCGGGGAGCGCTGGCCTGTCCCTGCGGATAAAACCATCGCCCAGGTCCTGCTGGAAAATGGCGTGGCGGTTCCGCTCTCCTGCGAGATGGGGATCTGCGGGGCCTGCCTGACGCCGGTGATTGACGGCGTGGTGGATCACCGGGATAGCGTACAGTCTGAGGCGGAAAAAAACGCGCCGGAGCAGCAGGTGGCGCTGTGCTGTTCGCGGAGCCATTCCGGGGAGCTGGCGATCGGGCTGTAGAGTGAAAAATCCTGCGATAGCCCTATCGCAGGGTTATCGTTGAGCATTTGTGAACACCTCAGTCGGCGCGTGAACCTTTCACAGGTCGTTAACGTTTGGTGCCTCTCGCCAGGAGGATTTCTGCAGCAAATCTCTGCACGAGATCAATTATTGAACGTCAATCCTTCCAGCGAAATTTGTTTAACCCCACCCTTTCGCGTCAAATTAAACCATTTAAATACGCATATTTAACAAATAAATAACCAAAAAGGCACAACCCAAAAACAAATCTCGTGCTCTTGATTCTTTTTTTGATTAATCGTGCTGTTTTTTTTTAACCAATTGCCTCACTGAGAAAGCGAAAATTCCTATATGAATGCGTAAAATTCCTGGTCCATTTCAAGAACAAAAAACCATCAATTAAGACAATTCTCATATAAAATAGCCAGTTAGCCATTTCTCATCGTCTAAGAAAATCCAGGAATATACAGATATTTATTTGTGGACACATTTAGAAATTAAAGTTGTCACATTTTTACGCTAGCCATAATATAACGACATCACAGGACAACAGGGTAAATAACAACAAGGAAATAAATCGGCATATGCCATCGCAGAAATATGAAAAAGTATGCTGTATGAGTTGTCATTATCATTGCGAGCTTAGACCACAGCCCACGATAAAGATGATAAATTGCATTGAAAATCAATACTGCTTATGGCCCGACAAAAATACGTATTTGAAGACAGGGATTAAGCTTGCCCTCGTGAATACGCATTATAATTTTGTTCATGCCGGGTTCATTTTCGTTGATTTTTCTCGCTATAACGTCAGATTGTTTACTAACAGTAAGTGGATTGAGTACCTGACTCAATCAGGATTACGATTAATACTCATCTCTGACAGATCAATGCAACCGCTGGCCTTGTACTGGAAAAAGCGTTGTCAGGAGATATTTAATGAGATGGTCACTCCCTCCTTCCCGGTACTATGCTGAGGATAGGCTTTCATTCGGAGAACTATCATGGAAAACATTGCGCTCATTGGTATCGATCTGGGTAAAAACTCTTTCCATATTCATTGCCAGGATCGTCGCGGCAAGGCTGTTTACCGTAAAAAATTTACACGGCCAAAGTTAATCGAATTTTTGGCGACATGCCCCGCTACAACCATCGCAATGGAAGCCTGTGGTGGCTCTCACTTTATGGCACGCAAGTTGGAAGAGTTGGGGCATTTTCCTAAGCTGATATCACCACAATTTGTCCGTCCATTCGTTAAAAGTAACAAAAACGACTTTGTCGACGCCGAAGCTATTTGTGAAGCTGCATCGCGTCCGTCTATGCGTTTTGTACAGCCCAGAACTGAATCTCAGCAGGCAATGCGTGCGCTGCATCGTGTCCGTGAATCCTTGGTTCAGGATAAGGTAAAAACAACCAATCAGATGCATGCTTTTCTGCTGGAATTTGGCATCAGCGTTCCACGAGGAGCTGCCGTTATTAGCCGACTGAGTACCCTTCTTGAGGACAATAGTTTGCCTCTATACCTCAGCCAGTTATTGCTGAAATTACAACAGCATTATCACTATCTTGTTGAGCAGATTAAAGATTTGGAATCCCAGTTGAAACGAAAGTTGGACGAAGATGAGATTGGACAGCGCTTGCTGAGCATTCCCTGCGTCGGAACACTGACAGCGAGTACTATTTCAACTGAGATTGGCGACGGGAAGCAGTACGCCAGCAGTCGTGACTTTGCGGCGGCAACAGGGCTAGTGCCTCGACAGTACAGCACGGGAGGTCGGACGACATTGCTGGGAATTAGTAAGCGAGGTAACAAAAAGATCCGAACTTTGTTGGTTCAATGTGCCAGGGTATTCATACAAAAACTGGAACACCAGTCTGGCAAATTGGCCGATTGGGTCAGGGATCTACTGTGTAGGAAAAGCAACTTTGTCGTCACTTGTGCTCTGGCAAACAAGCTGGCCAGAATAGCCTGGGCCCTAACGGCACGACAGCAAACTTATGTAGCATAACGGCAGAAATACACCGGTTTAAAGAATCACTGATCTGGTTTTGCGAATACTGATATTGATGATACTAACGGCCCACCGGCCTGTTGAGGAACCTGTAAAACGGAAAGGCTCATTGAAGCCGTATATTTTCTGGAGGTTCATCAGGCGCGGAACTCATCGAGGCGCGGGAATAAAATCCCATTCAGACGCCGGATAGATTCAAGCAAGCCAATTTATCGTCAAAATCGGTGTTGCAAAAACGGGAGTGACCATAGATTCCGTTATTAGCACCAGCGATACCAAAGCTGAAATAGAAAAGAAAATAAACGTTTCTTTTCTCGGGCATCGGGATGAGCGCTCACATCGTAAAAGGCTCAATGATAAAGAGGTGCGTGTTTTAGATCTTATGCTCGCCGAGAAAAGCGTTAAAGAAATAGCAAAAACATTGTCAGAGACTGAAAGGAAAGTCTACGCAATAAGACTCAGCCTGCAAAATAAGATGGGAGGCAGAGGGAGATTAAATACCATAATCTCCGGATAGAAAGTAAACATCGTAGTAACTCCATTAATGGAACTAACTTTATACTTTTAGGAAAATGAAAATGAACAAAATCGTATTAGCGGGTATTGTGGCAGCTGCTCTTATTTCTTCCAATGCAATGGCTGATATTACAGCCTCTGCCACTGCAAGCTGGGATGCGAGCGCAACCAAAGACACCACCAGCGCACTGGTTGTTACCCCTCTTAAATCGCTGACATTCCAGTATGCAGAGGGAATTAAAGCGTTTAACACTCAAAAAGGCGCATTTGATATCACCATCGAAGGCCAGTCCGGCGCGACTGACTTCATGCTGACCTCTCAGATCGTGAGCAACACCCTGAGCCGCACCACTGATGCCTCCACTCTGGACGTTGGCGTGAACTGGAACGGCAACGCGCTGAGCAAAACGGCTCCGGTCACCATGATCGACACGGCAAACAACATTTCCGCCGGTCTGGATGCACTGGCGGTGAGCACCGCGTACGCCGGTAGCGACCGTACCAGCGCCCAGGGCAACTTCGATTTCAACATCGAATCAGCCACCTCTGACGGCAGCACCACCGCTCAGTTTAGCGATCTGACAGACGGTTACTGGAGCGGCGACGTTCGCGTGCAGTTCACCGCAGTCTGGACCGTTTAATTCCCGGATTGTAACCCCCGGGCATCTGCAGGAGGCTTCGGCCTCCTGATAAGGACACACTTATGAAGCTCAATCCCCTGCTGATCTCACTCCCTTTGCTGGCTCTATCACTCTCCACCCAGGCGATTAATGTCGGTGACGTCACTGCCATTATGGGGCCTGAATCAACAAGTTTGTCGAAGGAAATAGCCAATACCACGGATACTGCTCGTTACGTTAGCGTGAGCGTAGAACGCCTTTCCTCCCCCATGGCGGATGGAACTATTATACCGCTCGAGACGAAATCAGAATTATTATCCACGCCTGCAAGTTTAATTTTACCCGGACATGCCAAAGAGAACTTTCGGTTCTTTTACAAAGGGCCGCAAGATGATAAAGAGCGTTATTATCGGATATCCTGGACTGATGAACCGGTAACCGAATTTGGCGCAAGTAAAAATAGAAAACAGGGTGAAGCCACCACCTCAGCCATTATCGGTACAATTCTGGTGGTAGCGCCTCGCAATGAGAAGTTTGATTACCGCCGTAGTAATGACACCGTCACCAATACAGGAAATGCCTCTTTTCGTGTTATTTCCTACGGACCGTGCAGGGACAAAACCAAAGATACCGGACAGGGTTGCCGGGAGCGCTATTACCTGATGCCCGGTGTTAGCGTAAAAATAAAACACACCGACCTCACCAACAAAAAGACACGCATTGGGATCTGGCATGGTGAGACCTATATTAATGTAAACTGAGAATCATTATGGATAATCTGGATTATGTCAAAGGGACGTTGCTTGCTGGATTATTGCTGTCGATAAACCATGGTTGGGCCGCCAGTTCTGCAATGCCCCTTCGCGTCAGCAATTATGTTATCCCTCCCGTGTTCGCCAATGCATTATATCAAGGCATGACCGTCCCTGTTTTTATCCGCTATGAAGGTGACTACAGCACTCAGCGCAGCCAGCAAAAAATCGCGGATGCTATTTTGACGGTTAAGGATAATGAATTTCGCGTTACCCAAATTACCCTGAGCGAGTTACCGAACCGTACCGAGCTGTCACCGCAAATCAAATCACTCCTGGCGGGTTTACAGGATAAGAGCATTGGAGACGGTCAGCGCGTCTATATCAGTAAAGATGCGTCGCTGTCCCTTGACACCCGCTCCTTTTATCTTGAACTGACCGTTAATCGGGATGCAATGCAGGCGGCTATTTTACCGCGCACCAATATGCTCGGCGAATCCTCTGCCCAGCAGCTTTCAAGCGTGCTGAATTATTCCATCGGAAGCTACTACAACAAATACGAAAAAAATGACAACGCCAGCAGCTATCTTACGCTCGATAATACCTGGGCACTGCGCGAACACCATCTGAACATCAACGGTTCCGTATATGGTATTGGCACCAGCAATCAGCATGGCGAGCTGTATCGGACCATGTATGAACGGGATTATCAGGGCCGTCGTGTGGCAATGGGGATGGTCGATACCTGGAACCTACAGTCCATCGCCAGCATGAGCGCTCTCAACTCCAGCCGCATTTACGGCATGAGCTACGGCAACAAAAGCAGCTCACAGATTGATGACAACACCCTTGCCCTGGTGCCGGTCACGGTATTCCTGCCAGCCGCCGGGGAGGTTCACGTCTATCGCGACGGCAAACTGCTCAGTATTCAAAACTTCTCCATGGGGAGCTATGAGCTTGATACCTCGCGCCTGCCATTTGGCATTTATAACGTTGACGTTCAGGTCGTGGTGAATGGCCGCGAAGTCAGTCGTCGCACCGCAAATATCAACAAAACCTTTGCCCGGAAATCCAGCGTCACCGGCGATTTGTCGTGGCAGATGTTTGGCGGCGCCCTTGAATACAACAAGATGGATTACCGCCGTCACGGTAACGTTAACTATGGCGAAAAAGAGACATGGATTGCCGGAGTGGCCGCTGCGACAAGCCAGCCCTGGCTTTCGGGTGTGAACCTGAAAACCACGCTGTATGGTTTTGACAGTAACGCCGTGAACGAAACCGAAGCGAATGCTATCTTTAACAACGCCTTTAGCGTTAACCAGCAGGTGCTGCTGGGGAATGACGGCAGCTGGCAGAGCATCTCTACGCTCAATCTCAGCATTCCTGAAGGCTACGGTAACCTATGGGGCTCTCGTCAGTTCAGCCACATCGGCAACCAATTACCTCTCCAGCAAAGCGACTACATGACTATTGGCGCGACGGCCAATATGCGCAAAGCCGCCCCCTTTCTCGGCACGCTGACGGTGAGCCGCACCAACAATAAATACACGGGCAGCACCTATACCAACGTCGATTATAACCAGTCGCTTTTTTCTAATCGCTACGCGACCGTTTCGCTGCGTGCAGGCATTCAGAATTACCAGTACGAAAACAACGAAAATCTACGCGATAAGTATATCAATATCGACGTATCGATCCCCTTCTCTACCTGGTTCAGCGCTGGCGTTTCAAGTCAGAACGGCAACATGCTGGCGAATGCCACCGTGCGTAAACGCTTCGATGACAGCGTGATTACTCAGGCGGGCGCGTCGCTCTCGAAACGGATTAAACAAGGCAACGAGGATAACAGCTACCGATCCGATGACTATGCGGCGAACGGTTTCCTCAGCTACGACACAAAATATAACGCGGGTACGGTATCAATGACCCGTACCGCGCAGAACAGCTCAAACTACAGCCTTAGCTCTCAGGGAAGCGTTGCCTGGACGCAGAAAGATCTGTACGTCGGTAAAGGTACCCAGACAGCAGGTTTGGTCGTCAACACCAACTTCAGCGAACAGGGGCGAATGACCGCACAGATAAACGGCCAAAACTACCCGCTAACGGGTAAGAGTAATTTCATCAGCCTGCCTCCGTACGCGGAATACAGGGTGGAGTTAATGAACGACAAAAATGCGGAAGACAGCGTGGATATTGTCAGCGGTCGCCGCAGCAAAGTCGTGCTTTATCCCGGCAACGTCAGCGTGCTCAACCCGGAAATTAAACAACTCATCACCGTATTTGGCCGCGTGAAAGACGGCCGTGGCGGCTATTACGCCAATACGGATATTCATAACCACATCGGTAAAACCCGCACTGACGAACGCGGCGAGTTCGCCATGGATGTCGACAAGCGCTATCCGGTCATCACGCTGATGGATAAAGCTGGCGGCATCTGCGAAGCGGACCTGGATTTAAATGAGGCCAAAGGCGCCGTATGGCTGGGGGATATCCCATGCGAAATCCAACAACAAACGGCATCACGGACAGGAGACGTTGAAAATGTTTACTAAAGCGCAGAGCGTATTGCTGATGGTGGGCGGGTTGCTCGCCACTCCCGCGCTGGCCCTCACCGCCAGCAGCAGCGGAAGCGGCAGCAATACCTATTTGTTTATCGACAACGCCGTCGATAACGAATACTTCATCACGTCTGGTTCACTCTCACCTCGCTTTAGCGGAGCCAACGTCTGGACGAAATACAAAACGAATCAGCGCAGCCTGGGGTATATGGGTAACTCGGGCTGGAGTTACAGCAACCGCTATTTTGACGTGTGGATCGATAACTCACCGATTACTCAGCCGTTTCTCGGTATTCGCTGTATGACCACCGGCGCGAATTGCCCGGCATCAGGCTATATCGCCCCGGACGTTCTGGATAAAAATGGTTTTTATCACGCGATGTCCGGAAGCAGCGTGGAAAATGGCAGCTACGGCGCAGGGACGCTAAGCCCGGCTGCGTATGAGTATTTCCGTAGTCAACCGGTGGGCGCCACCGATACTTTTCAGTTCAACCTGTGCTACATGAATGCCAGGACTGACTACGACTTTGCCTCCGGCGAGCGCTGTAAAGATCTCGCCACCGGCGGCACGTGGCGCTACTACACCATGAGCTTTGAAAAAGTCGGTCACTTAACGCTGAACAGCACCGGAGCAATGGCTGAGATTTGGGTCGCCAGCGACGGCACGCCGAGCGTGAATATGGGTTCTGATTTGTGTCAGGTAGGGGTGGTATCGAACAGCACCGGGCTGATATGCAAAATGGTCTCTTACAACCTGCAGCAAACCAAAACCGTGACCACCTCGCTCGATTTCCAGATGGTTATCGACACGGCGATGCTCGGGTTCTCTCCTGCATCGGCTGATGTGAAATACAGCGGGGACGGTAAGACCTGGACCAACTTCGGAACGTCCAGCACCTATACAAAAGTGTTCAGCACGACCGGGGAGTATGTGTACGTGTTCCTGTCGAACGCGTTTTTCAAAAAAGCACTTGCTGCCGGGACCGACCTGACCAACAAGGATTCGCTGTTCACCTTCTACTTCGACAACTCGGTGACACCGCAATCCGGCTATTACCAGTTCACACCCTCGACGCTTATCAACATCACCCCTCGTGAATATGGCATCAGCATTGTTTCCAGCGATGGGAACGCCGATCCCAAAGCCTCCGGGAAGATTGGCAGTGACGAGCCGATCGCCTTCGAGTACAAGGTGACTACCTCTGCGGCACGTCAGGCTGACAGCATTACCGCGCAGGTTGTCGGTGATTCAACCTCGCTGAACGGCGTGCCGTACTGCCTGTTTACCTCTGCGGACAGCATGCTCAGCGTGCCAGTACCGGCGTATCTTTCGTGGATTTCAGCCACCGGCCAGGAAGTGAAGGTCCGTAATAGCTGCAGCGAAAACCCGGTCGACATGACCAACGCTGCCTGGGTGCAAACCGCATGGAATGCCAACATCGACGACGGATTCTTCTTTACCACCACACTGAAACTGCTGTTTCCGATGAATGATTCCCGCTCAAAACTGACCGTCGATGGGCATGACTGGATGGGGACCGTCAGCGCCAGCGGAGAGGTGAAAGTCACCGCCACGTGGGTGGGCGTCAACCGTTAGGAGAAATGATGAAGAAAAGCCTTATTACGCCCGGTCTTTGCTTTGCTCTGGCAGGGGGAATATTCCCCTGCCCCGCTTCGGCGGTGTATTTCACCTCGATCATATTTGATATGGATGCCAGCAAAAATTTCATTTCAAAGCCTATATACAATGATACAACGCGCAATAATTTATACACGATGTCGGCGTATCAGATTTTGCGCCCGGGTGACGGAAATGAAGCAACGGTGTCCCGCGCCAGCAAAGATTTAGTCTGGTCCCCCCTTAAGTTTACGGTTCAGGCCAACGGCAAGGAGTATTTTAAACTCTATTATCATGGCCCAAACGACGACATTGAACGCTACTATCGCGTCATATTCAAAGAAACACCTATTACGCTGTTCCCATGGCGCGAAGACCAGAAAAAGATGGATATCACTCCGGTTGTCGCCATGAGTACCATACTCATCGTTCGGCCCCGTAAGACGCAGTTAAAATATGAGATTGATGAAGCAAAAGGCATTATTCGCAACACGGGAAATACCTATTTTCGGGTAGTCCTGCAAAAAGGGTGCAATGGTGATGATGAAAGCTCGACACAATTTTATATGCTGCCGGGCGAAAGCTGGCAAGGACCTGAAGCCCGTAGCGGTAATAAAAAATATGTTGTCGCACTGGGCCGTTACAATCGTTTAGGCAGCGGTTGCTTTGCGGATTCACAGCCGTAAAACCCTAGCCTGGCGCAGTGATAGCATGCCTGAAGCGCAGTTCTCGCAGCCGATCCATTCCACCAAATTTCTTCCGCAAAGAGTACTGAAAGCGGTAGACATTCCGGGCACCGCACTGCATCACGAGGGCAATATCCTGGTTGGAGTGCCCTCTGGCGAGCAGCCTGAGCGTGGTCATTTCATGGTCTGTGAAGGAGGGGGTACGGCGGCACTTTGGGATCCGTCCAAGCATCAGGCGTTTGATCTTTTCGACAAAGCCGTGAACGCCATTATTGACGACTACCGCGCCGAATAACTCGGAGCGCGACATCCAGAAATTAGCCATCGGGAGCATACTTTTTTCAACCACCAGAATGATTTTTAATCCCGTCATCCGCAACTTCTCGATCCATTCTTTATCTAAAAAAAGCAGGATATGATCTAAAGAAAAATCCACAATTATAATACCCTTGGGGATAAAGCAGGTAAGTTCTTTAAATACCAGATCGTTAATTGCGCGTTTAAAATAGTGATTTCCATCTGGCCATATTGCAAATTTCCGCTCCCCACACTGTAAATCGTTGCTCTTACTCTCATACTCAATAGGACAATTTAATCCACACTTCATACAGTGAATCCCAGAAACATTAGCAGACATATTATCACCATCAAATTTTGATTAAACATTTAAACATCATCAGTAACATATAGAAACAACGATAAATATTCAATAAACAAGGCACCGCGGAAATCATTAATTTACGATAAATAAAAAAATAACAGATTACTTTATGATGTGAATTAAACGCTGAATTTGTTATTAGGTTGTACAGATAAAACTCAGGAATAATAGCCTGACCGTCGTTGGCGGCATTGAACCTACTGAACGGCTTGATGGGGGCTGTGATAGTGATTACCGACGTCACGGGGCGAACAACCACAAACGCTACGGATTGAAGATCTGCTCCCGGCTGATGTCATATTCATCGACATTCAGTGGAATACGGCGCATAAGTTAACGAGCAGAGAGCGACCTTAGCCAAAAGCGAGGGTGCATCAGAAACGAAAAAGCCCAGGTCGCATAACGACCTGGGCTTCGAATTTGGCGGAAGCGTAGAGATTCGAACTCTAGAACCCTTTCGGGTCGCCGGTTTTCAAGACCGGTGCCTTCAACCGCTCGGCCACGCTTCCAAAGTGAGGCGCACTATAAACATCTATTAGCGCCTTGTAAAGCAGGAATTTTTCGTTTTTTGCCCATAGCCGTTTAACTGCGCAAAAAGTCACCGAGAAGCATTCCCGCCTCACTCTCTGCTCCCTTGTACATACCGTAACACAGCAACGCTCATCCTTTTAAATCGCTCTGGTATAGAATGCCACCAAAATAGACGGCCATTTGTTGTGTAATTGTTATAAATCTGAGTTCCCACAGATTATAGAAATTACTGCCACGTAGTCTTACTGGTTGATGATGAAAATCAAAAATACGCTTTGCTTACATATCCTGATGGCGACGCTGGCGATTGCGTTCCTTTGTGTTCACCCTTTGGTGACGAGCCTCAATCCCCCGCTCACCTTCCAGCCGCTGATTAAATCTATGGCGGGCACGCCTAAAGAACAAGCGGAAAAAATTGCAACTATTTCCCATGCCTTACAAGGGAATGCCATTTTCTTCATTGGCGCGTCTGAGGTTGCTACCTCAGAAGATGAACATTACGCGGTATATAATTACTTTAATAAGCAATTGCACCAGCCCGTCGTGGCCTATGGCGATGCCTTTGTTGATGATGAAACGCAATTTTTACTGTTCTCTCGTTTTAAAGATAGCCTTAATGCAAACAGTAAAGTGGTGCTACTTCTGGCACCTGACAGCTTTTACTCAAAAGGGCTGCCGCCGGCTATTTATGCCGATAATTTTCCGGGATCTGTCTTTAATCCGCTGATGAAAGATCCGCAGGCGCGTCCATTACTGGTTAATTACTTAAAACATATTGATGCGAAAGGAATAAGCCATTTAACCTTCGGCCAGATGCGCGTCTTCGGCTGGCACCCCGATCTGATGTGGGACGAGCTGAGCTTCCAGTTTGCGAACATCTGCACCCAGATAAAAAATGACTGGCTGGCGCTGCTCAACGTGACGCCCGAGACGGTGCAGCCCTGGCCGCAGCAGCCAACCACCCGCATTTCACCGGACTGGGACAAAGAGCTGGCGAATGCCCGCGAGTTAAATAAAAAACGCCAGCAGAGCGCAGCCACGCTGTGGATGGACAAAACGATTTACGAAGAGGACGGTAAGCCGCAGCAGTGGGATGACACGCCGGTCGTGCCTGCGCAGATCGCCGCTTTCCGTAAAACCGTTCAGCTGCTGAAAGACCGTCACGTGCAGGTGATTGCTATCGTCGACCCGGTTAACCCCTGGGCGCTTTACAATACCGACACCTTCCGCCCGGTTGATAAGCAAATTAAAACCATTCTGGAAGAGAACCAGATCCCGTATTTAGATATGTACGCCATGCCTTATCAGAATGGCTGGAACTGGGATCGTTTGCACCCTTCCGAACTGGCCTGGGTTCCTATGATTCGTTTTATTGCACAGAGTTTTAAATGATGAAAATCGCGATCCGTCTTTTTTTTCTTTATCTCCTGCTGGCGATCACCGTCGTCGCGTGGACCTCTGTCGATGACAGCATGAGTATGCAGCTGCATTTTGAATATCAAAAGTTCTGAGGCCGAATGATGTACAGCTCAGGAATGTTTTTTGTCTATTTATTTTCATCCGCCCTGGCGTTTGCGCTGGTCAATCGCCTGTTGCGCCATCGTCTGACCTATTTATCGGCGTTATCCGTCCTGGCCGCATTAGGCTGGGGCTATATTTTTCAGGGTGATTACCGCGTTCCCGCGGCCGTATTTTTCAGTTTTTATCTTGTCGCCACGTTAAAAGAAAAGGGATGGTTAAAAACCTGGCAGGCTATCGTGTTAACCCTGCTTCCTTTATTTTTGGTTAAATTGCACGTTAATCATCATCTCGGCATGATCGGCCTCTCCTTCATGACGTTCCGCGCGGTGGACGTGCTGCTCTATCGCAGTAAAAAAGAAGGGCAGAATTTCCTGCACTATTTCTGCTATCTGTTTATGCCCTTTATTATCCTGGCAGGCCCGATGTACCGCTGGCGGACATGGATGAGTGACGTCAGCAAGCCCGTATTTGCCCTTAATCGCGAACAGTTTTTAGTGGCGCTAGAGCAAATCATTACCGGCATTGTCCAGAAGTTCCTGTTTGCCATGCTGATTGATTCGCTTGTCGTCCAGCCGTGGAGCCATAAGCCGTTTACGCTGACCGTGGGCGTGGTGATGTCGCTTGCCTATAGCGCCTACCTCTACTTTGATTTTGCAGGCTACAGCAATATGGCCATCGGCGCGGGCCGCCTGTTTGGGCTCAATATTCCGGCAAACTTCAATATGCCGCTTCTGGCAAAGAACCCGCAAGATTTCTGGCGCCGCTTCCACATCAGCCTGTCTGAATGGCTGCGCGATGTGGTCTTTATGCCCGTTTACATGAACCTGATGAAGTTCAACTTTTTCCGTCAAAACAAAACGCTGGCGCAAAATATTGGTATTTTTTGCACCCTCTTCTGCATGGGGGCATGGAATGGTCTGGAACGCCATTACGTCATCAGCGGCGCGCTGTTTGGCGCAATTTCCGTTGCTCACAACATGCTGCTGTGGTCAGCCAAACGCAGCCCGGCACTGCACCGCGGGTTGCAGTATCCGGCTGTTGCGTTTTTAGGGCGAATTCTGACGCTGGCAAGCGCCGCAGGATCCCTTTACATCTTTAGTGGAATGTCACCTCTATGAAAAATCACTCCGATCTTCAGGAACTGCAGGATTTCTTACGCGCGGCATTATGCGATCCCGCTTCTCCGCAGCAGCTGGCCATCAGCGGCAGCGATGAAGCCTTAAGCTGGATGCAGCTTTCCGCCGCCGTGACGGACTGGGCAGAGCGCTATCAGCGTTGCCAGCCCGTTGCCGGTACGCCGGTCGTGTTATATGGCCACCAGCAGGCCGAGTTCGCCGTGGCGATTTATAGCTGTCTGCTGCACAACATTCCGTACATCCCGGTGGACTGCATCTACCCGCAGGAGCGCCTGCGGGAGATCTGCCACCTGGCCAATGCACCTTACTATTACGACGTCGCGACTCGACAGTTCATGGCCACCAGTGAACCCGGCAAGGTGCTGGAAGAGCAGGATCTGGCCTACATCATGTTTACCTCGGGCAGCACCGGCAAGCCTAAAGGCGTGCAGATTGGCCGTGAAAGCGTATGGCACTTCATGAAATGGGTCAGCCAGGACTTTTCGCTGCCGGAAAAACCGGTCCTGATGAACCACGCGGTATTCAGTTTTGACCTCTCCCTGATCCCTTTGCTGGCGAATCTGGCGATGGGTGGGCATATCGTCCTGAACGCCAAAGACGATATTCAGAAAGAGAACTGGCTGGAAAGGCTGAAAAGCAACGCGGTCTCCGCCTGGGTTTCCACCCCCTCTTTTGCCTACCAGCAGCTGCTATCCCCGCAGTTCAACAGCGAGTATTTGCCTGAACTCGGCGTCTTTATCTTCATTGGCGAAGTGTTAAACAAAGCGCTGGTGAAACAGCTTCGACGCCGTTTCCCGCAGGCAAAAATCATTAACTCCTATGGCCCAACGGAAGCGACCATCGCGACAACCGTGGTCGAAATCACGGATGAGATCCTGAACAGCGACAGCGCCGTGCTGCCGGTGGGAGTCATGATGCCTGAGAGCAAAATGGAAATTTCCGCCGAGGGCGAACTCATTATCTGGGGGAAAAACGTCATGCGCGGCTACCTCGGCCTGCCCCAGGAGAACGCGGCGAAATTACTTCATCGGGAAAATGAAGCGTTTCGCGGCTACCGGACCGGCGATCTGGGCTATGAAGACGGGCTGATCTACTGCCAGGGCCGCAACGATAGCCAGGTCAAACTGAACGGCTACCGTATTGAAATCAACGAGATAGAAAACCGCCTGCTGGCGATGTCCGGCATCAACGAAGCGGTGGTTCTGCCGCTGATGAAGTCCTGCGGCAGCGTGCTGCGCATTGCCGCGTTCTGCGTGACGGAGCTGGCACCGGATACCATCAAAACCTCGCTGTCGAAGGTGGTTCCTCCCTATATGGTGCCGTCACAAATTATCGTAAAAGACGCTTTGCCGCTGAATCCTAACGGCAAAATTGACCGCAAGCTGCTGGACGCTTACGCCCGCACAAATTAATGATTTCAGGAAAAATTATGGAACAAGAAATTCTCGCCATGTTCGAAAAAGTGTTATCCCGTAAGGTGGGGTTCCACGATGAGCTGATTGAATCCGACATTCTCGACTCCATCCTGGCGGTCGACATGGTGCTGGAAGTGCAGGACGTCTACGGCTGTATGATCCCACCAACCGACGTGGCGACGGTGCTGAAAACCCCGGCCGATCTGGCCCGCTATATCGAAGAAAACCGCTAAACGCCTCTGCTGTAACCCCCTCCCTGATGGCTCTGGCGCCTCGCGCCAGAGCCCAGAACGCCAGATGAATATCCTTCACCAGAATGAAGCCAACCGCTTTTATGATTTCTCCTACACTTTAGGGGTCGTGTTGTTTTTAACAGAGGAGTCTGCGGTATGGCATTCGTAACCACGAAAGACGGCGTCAATATTTTTTATAAAGA
Source organism: Enterobacter sp. PP-008-ECC_S150 (assembly GCF_045257065.1). Lineage (NCBI taxonomy): Bacteria > Pseudomonadati > Pseudomonadota > Gammaproteobacteria > Enterobacterales > Enterobacteriaceae > Enterobacter > Enterobacter sp. PP-008-ECC_S150. Next base: position 156,214 of record NZ_JBJHHG010000007.1, read on the forward strand.
CTGGGGTCCGAAAGAAGCTCAACCTATTGTATTTCACCACGGCTGGCCTCTCAGTGCCGATGACTGGGATAACCAGATGCTCTTCTTCCTCGCAGAGGGCTATCGCGTTATCGCTATCGATCGTCGCGGTCATGGGCGTTCGGACCAGGTGAGTGACGGCCACGATATGGATCACTATGCGGCCGATGCGTCGGCCGTGGTTGAAAGCCTGGATCTGCACAATGCCGTGCACGTGGGCCACTCCACCGGCGGCGGCCAGGTCGCCCGCTACGTTGCAAAGTATGGCCAGCCGCAGGGGCGCGTTGCCAAAGCGGTGCTCGTCAGCGCCGTACCGCCGCTGATGGTCAAAACGGACAATAACCCCGGCGGAACGCCCATCGAGGTTTTCGACGGCTTCCGCAGCGCGCTGGCGGCTAATCGCGCCCAGTTTTATCTCGACGTCGCCAGCGGGCCTTTCTACGGCTTTAACCGTGATGGAGCCGAGGTTTCACAGGGTACTATCCAGAACTGGTGGCGTCAGGGAATGACTGGCAGCGCCAAAGCGCACTATGAGGGGATTAAGGCGTTTTCAGAGACCGACCAGACGGAAGATTTAAAAGCCATCACGGTTCCCGTTCTGGTGTTGCAGGGCGACGACGATCAGGTCGTGCCGTATAAGAATGCGGCCCTGCTGCAGGACCAGCTGCTGGCGAACAGCGTGCTGAAAATTTATCCGGGCTTCCCGCACGGAATGCACACCACCCATGCGGATACCATCAACGCGGACATTCTGGCGTTTATCCGCTCATAACGCGGCGTTTGTTGCCGGGTGGCGCTGCGCTTACCCGGCCTACATTTCTTTATTCGTTTATAAAGTCAGGTTTTACATTCACGCCAAAAGAAAAACCCCAGGTTAACGAGTAACCTGGGGTTTATATCTGGCGGAAGCGCAGAGATTCGAACTCTGGAACCCTTTCGGGTCGCCGGTTTTCAAGACCGGTGCCTTCAACCGCTCGGCCACACTTCCTAAGTGAGGCGAACTATAAACACCTCCCCGCGTGCTGTAAAGAGTGGCGTCACTCGTTCGCTGTAAAAATAGTCAAAACGCGTTTAATCGGTTGAACGGACAACACATCGACGATTTTATCAGCACAGGCTTAGTGCTTCTTGATGTACATGTCCTTCGTGTAATAGTACCCCAGCTTATCCGGCGTAAATCCCCCTACCCACGGTTTCACCAGGTGCGTGCGGACGTAGTGATAAACCGGAATGGCCGGCACATCACGCCCCAGCAGATCTTCCGCCTGCTGGTAGAACTTGCCCCGCTCCTCCGCTGTTTTGGCTTTGGCGGCATTGATCAGCGCCTGGTCGTAGTCCGGATTGCTGTACTGGCTGGTGTTTTCGCTGTCGCCCGTGCGGAAGGTGTTCAGGAAGGTCGCCGCATCGTCATAATCGGCAATCCACGCGTACCGCACCGCATCAAAGTTGTGGGTGTGCATGGTATCCAGCATGGTTTTCCACTCCTGGTTTTGCAGCTTTGCCTCCACGCCGAGGTTTTTCTTCCACATGGAGCTGGCGGCAATCGCGATGCGCTGGTGCGATTCAGAGGTGTTGTAGAGCAGGTTAAAGCTCAGCGGATGGCTTGCGTTATAGCCGGCTTCGTTCAGCAGCTTTTTCGCCTCCGCGATGCGCTTGTCCAGCGGCCAGCTGGCGTAATCCGGATTCTGAAGCTTAACCCCGCCAATATCCGGCTGGCTGATGAGCCACGCCGGGCGCTGCCCCTGCCCCAGGACTTTCCCGGCTATGATCTCTTTATCCAGCGCCATGTTCAGCGCCTTGCGTACCCGCGCATCGTTGAACGGCGGACGGGTGGTGTTGAACTCGTAGTAATAGGTCGCCAGCTGTGGAGAAACGTCCAGCTGGCTGCCGAGGGTTTTCTTCAGCTGGGCAAACTGGTTAATCGGCACCGTGTAAACAATGTCAATTTCGCCCGCTTTATAGCGGTTCACATCCGAGGCCTCGGAGGTGATGGGTAAATACGTCACCTTGTTGATTACCGTGTGCGCATTATCCCAGTAGCGCGGGTTGCGTTCCGCCACGATGCGTTCGTTGACCACCCACTGCGACAGCTTGTACGCCCCGCTGCTGACGAAATGCTCCGGCTTGGTCCACTTATCCCCGAATCGCCCAATCAGCACTTTGTCCACCGGCACCAGCGACGGGTGCGCGAGCATCGCGAGGAACGCCGCGTTGGGCTGCGTGAGCGTCACTTCCAGGGTGGTGTCGTTTATCGCTTTTACGCCCAGCGTATCGGGCGCTTTTTTCCCCTGGGCGATATCGGCCGCGTTAGCAATATGCATGTTGCCGGGATAGCTGGCATACGGTGACGCCGTTTTCGGATCGATCAGGCGCTGCCAGCTCCAGACCACATCCTCTGCGGTAATCGCCGTGCCGTCGCTCCAGGTGATGCCCGGACGCAGATGGAACGTCCAGACGGTGTTGTCCTTGTTCTCCCATTTTTCCGCCAGCCGGGGTTGAACCTCTCCTGAAGGAGAGACGCTGACCAGGCCTTCGAATAAATCACTGATAATATTGAATTCGACATCGCTTTCGACTTTATGCGGGTCGAGCGAGGCCGGTTCACTGCCGTTATTCCTGACCAGTTCCTGCTTATCGGCCAGCGCGGTTCCTGCCGGCACGTTAGCCGCCCAGGATGCCGTGCTGGCGCACAGGATCCCGGCGGTGAGTAAAGAAAGCGTAAAGCGCGTGCGTGTTTGTGGTTTCATATCCTTCGCCTTATTGTCTGTTTTGTGACGATCCGGAAATAACTCTTAGCGCTCGAATGGCAATAACGCAATATTTTTCAGTAACCTATAAGAGGTTGATCTGGTAAATTTCCTCAAACCGCTGTTCATACTAATGAAGCGCATTTTTGCAGAAGAAATAACCACCTCCGGCGCTAAGCGCCTGAGTAAAGATGGGTAAAACCACTTTGAGACTGGCGTGCGGTTTCCTATTCTTTCCGCTAATTACATCTGTCATAAGAGAGTGACTCATGGATCGTATAATTACTTCGTCGCGCGACCGCACATCGCTACTCAGCACCCACAAGGTGCTGCGCAATACCTATTTCATGCTCAGCCTGACGCTGGCGTTTTCGGCCATCACCGCCACCGCCAGCACCGTGCTGATGCTGCCGTCTCCGGGGCTGATCCTGACGCTGGTGGGGATGTACGGTCTGATGTTCCTGACCTACAAAACCGCTGACAAACCGGTCGGTATTCTGTCCGCGTTCGCCTTCACCGGCTTCCTGGGCTACATCCTGGGACCCATCCTGAACGCCTATCTGTCTGCCGGCATGGGCGATGTGATCGGCATGGCGCTGGGCGGCACCGCGCTGGTGTTCTTCTGCTGCTCGGCCTACGTGCTGACCACCCGTAAGGACATGTCCTTCCTCGGCGGCATGCTGATGGCGGGTATCGTGGTGGTGCTGGTGGGTATGGTAGCCAATATTTTCCTGCAGCTGCCTGCTCTGCACCTGGCGATCAGCGCCGTGTTTATTCTGATTTCATCCGGCGCGATCCTGTTTGAAACCAGCAACATCATTCGCGGCGGTGAGACGAACTATATCCGCGCTACCGTGAGCCTGTATGTGTCGCTGTACAACATCTTCGTCAGCCTGTTGAGCATCCTGGGCTTCGCCAGCCGCGATTAAGCCCACCCGCTGAAACAAAAAGGAGAATGCCACGGCATTCTCCTTTTTTTATGCCTTACTCACCCCGGCAAATATAGGTAGGATAGAGCCGATCCTGAATCAGCCAGACCGAAGGTGAGAGTTCAGAGAGCGTAAGATAATAGCGTGCCGTCGGGCGAGCAAAACTGCCCCACTGCGTATCGGGCGTATTATCATTATGCCGCCGCCAGGTTTTGGTATAGGTGAGTACAATAACGTTGTCATCGTCTCGACGGTGCCAGTTAAAATCTATGTCTCTGTCGATGATCATATTGCGCCCTTCCGCCGACGCGGCACCTTTATACGTTGTCAGCCCCGTCCCATCCTTGTGGAAATAAAACTGCGCGATCGCGTTCACCTTCACCTCGCTTGCCCTTCCCTGATTGCGAATAAAATTGAACTCCGTGCTGCAGGCCAGCGCATCCCCTCTGTGAGAGAGAAATGTACAAATAGCGAGCCCCACGACGCCCCCCACCAGCGCACAGCCCAGCGCGGATAAAAGCCTCATTTTCATTGCTCTGCCCCGCTTTTATAACGAATGGTTTTACAAAAGCTGGTTGGGCTTACCGGGCAGGCGCCGATAAATACCTCGTCCGCGGCGGCGATCGTAAAGCGCGCGCTGAAATAGTAGATGTTGTAGGCCTCGCGGTGGCACGCAACGTTGTTAGCCTCCAGCAGCGGTTCCATTTTTGACAGCACCAGCGGTCGGCCGTGATCGTTGATAAGCCAGATGCTGCACTGACCCATTTTCTCCTTCACCGGCTTGAGCATCGCGGGTACGGTCAACGCCCTCGGGCTGAAGACGTAGATGACAAGCCCCATCGTCACCGCGGCGATGGCCCCCAGCGCCGCATGCTTCTTCCCCCAGGCAGGCCAGCGCCCGATCGGCGGTTTCGCCACGCTGGCGTTCGGCTCAGGAGGAGGTTCGGCCGGCAAAAATCGCTTTTTGGGCTGGCAGCTGACGTCCGCCTCAAAGCGGAATCCGTAGCGCGGCACGGTCACGATAATGTCGTTGTGCTCGCCGAGCGACTGAAAGCCTTTGCGTAGTTCACTCACGGCTTTGTTCAGATTATTCCCAGATGGCGTGAAGCCAAACGCCTCCCAGACGCGGGTAATTAATTCCTCCCGGCTGAGGTCTTTACCCTTATTACGAATAAATTCCTGTAAAAGACGCGCGGCGGGAGCTGAAAGCGTAATTGCCGATTCAGGTTGATTCACAGGACTAATTACGTGTGTTTCCGGATCAAATATCAGCGAATTATTGCATATAAAAAACATATTTTATTCTCAGGTTATACCGTGCACCTGCGCTGTATTCATAGAGAACGGCAGGCGGCGAAAAGAGCGCATTAACTCGCCTGTTTTCGCATCAGGAGGATCTTCCTGAACGCTCACTGTCACGGCATTTTCTTTTAACTAAACCACTATAAACCAGGCAAGACAGAATAAAAACCTGTACATAGCAAGTTAAGCAATACAAGTATTCACAACATGCTGTTCTGGTTAAAGTTTCCCTGCCCTGAAGCACGACGACAGCGGACGGACACGGGTGGACAACCACCGTGAATGAACCAAAAGCAGGCAGGCAAACTTGAAGCAGAACAAATTAATGAATATGACCAACACGTTTTACGCAGCCGCAATTTCATTGTCATTTTTCTCCGAAATGACAATGGCCAATATGAGCGTTTATCCCATGGAACTGAACGTGGAAAGTTCCGGTGCAGCGCAGATAAAAGTGGCATCTAAAAGTGATGATATTCAGTTCATTCGGGTGAGGCAAAAGAAAATTCTTAATCCGGGAACGCCGCAGGAAAAAGAGATCGACGTGGCCGCGTGGAAAGAGGGTGGCATTGTCGTCACGCCGGAGAAATTTGCCCTTGCCGCCGGTGCATTGCGCGTGGTTCGCCTGGTGTCGCTGACCGCGCCTGCGAAAGAGAGCACGTGGCGCGTCTATTTTGAAGGCGTCAAACAGCCGGAAAGCATTCTCCCTTCCCCCTCGGGCGGCCCTGCGGCGAGCGCCAGGCTGGGCGTGAACGTCATCTGGGGCGCGCTGGTGCACCTCGCGCCGGAAAAGGTGGTGGTCTCACTGCACATCGATCCCGCGCGGGGGGCGTTAAAAAATGACGGCACCGTGCGCGTGCCGCTCAGGGAAATAGGCGTGTGCGACGCGGCTGATAATTGCAGGTGGATTAAAGAGGACGCGACGATTTATCCCGATACGGAGCGTCAATTAAAAACGCTCGCGCAGGCCAAGGGCCAGAAATACAAATTCCGCTACTTCAACTGGATCAATAAAACGGCTGAAGAAGCAGATTTACCCGTCGTGCAATAACGCGACGTCACTGTAGAACCCCTCGTGGTTTGTTTAAAGGGCTAATGGAGCTCGTCTGTAAATATGGAGATATCAATGAAAAAGTATATTCAACCTCTGATGATCGTTGCCGCGATGTCCACGGCGTTCAGCGCAATGGCTATTCAGAAAGATATTACGGTCAACGCCAGCGTCGATTCGCAGCTCGACATGACGCAGGCGGATAACACCCCGCTGCCGGCCAGCATCGACATGCAGTACCTGCCGGGTCGCGGTCTGGAAAGCTATCGTCTTAACACCAAGGTGTGGTCTAACTCCGCCACCAGCAACGTCAAAGTGCGCCTGGTGAGTGCGGCTAAGCTGACCAATGCCGACGGCAATGAAACGATCCCGATGACCGTGAAGCTGGGCGACAAAACCCTGAACACCACCGATGCCGAATTTACCGGCACCGAGCTGTTCCCGGGCAGCATTGAAAACGGTTCTGCCGTGCTGCCGCTGACCATTTCTCAGACCACGAAAGGCATCGTTAAAACGGGCCAGTACAGCGGCGTCGTAAGCCTGATGCTGACTCAGGCGACCACTGCGGAAGGCGGTGCGTAACACCACAGCGTATACAAGGAAATACATCAGAGGGTTCCCGCCCTCTGATGTCAGGATGACGTCGAGGCTCGTTCATGGCTTTTCACAGAAATACTCTCCTTTTTGCCGTTTTGTTACCCGCTTCCGCTCCACTTGTTCATGCCGATATGGTTGTTCCTTCGGGCTTCGAGGATCTGGCGAAGACGCAGCGCCTGTGGACCGAGGTCAGCCTGTACGGTGATTCGCTCGGCCTGTTCGAAACCGATATCAATCTTGAAACGGTCACGTTTGTTGCGCCCGATGCGCTTATTGCCGCAATTAAGCGCCGGTTTAACGACGATCCGGCGCTGATTTCCTCCGTCAGCGCAAGCTTATCCGCCCCGCTCGCGCGCAACGGAAACCTGGCGTGCAGCAGCAATGGATCCGCCAGCGGATGCGACTATATCGACACCCGCAGCGCGGCGATTATTTACGATGAAAACAACGCGCGAATTAACCTGTTTTTTGATAAAGCCTTTTTGCCTAAACCCTCCGAGGAGAGCCGGTGGTATCAGCCCACCCACGACGCTGAAAATGCCCTGATCCACCAGCAGAATATCAACTTTGTGGCCGACGAAAATTATCAGTCGGCCACCGTTCAGGGCAACGGCGCGCTGGCGGTGACGCAGGATGGCTATCTCAACCTGGACTGGACCTGGCTGGGGCAGCGCTCGCGGCACCGGCAGCAGCAGGACTTCACCCTCAACAACGCGTGGTTTCGCCAGGATATCCTACGCCAGTACTACCTCCAGGCGGGCGAAATGGACACCCGCGATCTGTTTAGCAACGCGGGCGGCAACATCAACCTTAGCCAGCTCCCGCTCGGCAAGATCCGCGGCCTGCGCGCAGGCTCCACCCGCGCGTGGATCAATCCTGTCCAGCTGTCAAAGGGCACGCCGATTACCGTGCTGCTGTCCCATGACGCGCGCATTGATGCGCGTCGCGGCAACCAGCTGTTGGCCAGCTTCTACCTGAACGCCGGGGCGCAAACCCTGGATACACGCGCCTTCCCGGACGGCAGCTACACGGTGACGCTCTCCATTTATGAAAACAACCGCTTAACGCGCACCGAGCAGGTGCCGTTTACCCGCACCGGCATTACGCCGTTTGACCGCGTGGAGTGGTTTTTGCAGGCGGGAGAAACGGACAATGACGGTACTGACGCATCCCGTTCAGCCGTGGCGCAGGCGGGCGTTCGCCTGCCCGTTACGCCAACGCTGGCGCTGACCAGCGGCGCGACCACCACAAAACAGCACCGGTTCATAGAAAATGCGCTCGACTGGAGCCGCGGGTTCAACGCCGGTCCCGTTGACGGGGTATTGAGCACCCGCTTTAGCTACCTCTATGGCAGCAAAGGCGAGCGCGGCAATATCCAGCAGGTGAGCTACAACGACGGCTTTTCGCTGAGCTTCTACCGCAACGCGCTGTCGGCAGATAGCTGTGATTCCTCCGGCACCGGTTTTGACGCGATTGGCGGCTGCTACCGCTCGCTGTCGGTGATGTTTTCCGTGCCCATCGGCAGCTGGTACGCAAGCCTGGGCTACTCGGATAACCGCAACGAAGGGCGCTACGTCTCGCGCCGCGAACTCCCGGATCGCGACGACCGCCACGACCAGGGGCTTCCGTGGGACAACGTCTACACAACCCGCTCGCGCTCGCAGGCGTGGCAGGGCGGGCTGAGCAACGCCTTCAGCGTGCGAGGTCTGAACGTTAACAGCAGCATCAACCTGTTTATGCGTAACGACCACGCTCAGGCGGGGCGCGACAAGGGCGGATTTCTCAGCGTAAGCGTGTCAATGGCGCACAGCCGCCAGGACAATGCATCAAGCTATACCTCGCTGGGCGCAACATGGCAGCACCAGCAGCGTCAAAAAGACCAGTTGACCTACAGCGCCTCGCATAACTGGTACACCGACGCGCGCGGGGAAAATGAGTTTGGCCTCAGCGCCTCGGGCATCAACAGCGACTCGGTCAACGCCTCGGCGTATACGCGACAGGCCGGCCGATACGGCAACGGCAGCCTGACGGTCAGCGACGCGTGGGATCGTCAGGACAATAAGCATACGCTTAGCAGCAGCGGCAGCTACAGCTCGACGCTTGCCCTGGCGCGCTCCGGGCTGTGGTTTGGCCGCTGGAGCGACGGGCGCCCTGCTTCCGCCATTGCGGTGGACGTTCTCACGCCCGAAGAGACGCCGGATTCACGCATCGCCGTGTCGCTGGACAACGGCGGAAGCGCGGACGTTCCGGCCAACGCGCGGGCGCTTTTCGCCCTGCCGGGCTACCAGCAGACGACCCTGACGGTGAACGAATCGCTGGACGTCTCCCACGGAGCCAGCAGCGAGATCGTCCAGGGGTCCGGCAGCCGCACCGTCTTTATGGTGCCGGGAAAAATGCTGCGTCGCGACGTGCAAACCACGACCCGCTACACCTGGCTGGGCCAGCTGACCGACGGACAGCACACCCCGTTCGTTGGCGGCGTGCCGCTTAACGTTAACGGCTGGAGCGATCTGGGCAACGGCGGCTTTAGCGCGCAAAGCGACGCCCTGCTCCACGCCCTCTACCTGGTCAAACAGCACCAGTTCTACGAATGTGCGCTGCAGGTAAAAAGCATGCGCGACGTGGTTCGCTACGTGGGCGCGGTGACCTGTCAGGAGCTGACCTTCTCCGCGCTGCCGGAAACCGTTCAGCAGCAGGCGCAGCTGATGCTTGCCGGACGCGCGCCGCTTGCAGGCCCAACGGCGATGAACGCAGAAAAATAATGACAGGAACGTGATGTGAAAAAATTACTCTTAGTTTTACTGCTGTTAAGTGCAGGCTCCGGCCAGGCGCTGGCGGCCAGCGCGGGCGGCAGAAACACCAGCGTCGGGATGAGCGTCGATCGCATGGCCTCCCCGGCACGCCTGGACATCTGGCTGCACGAGTCGGGCGGCTTTATCGCCAGCGATCCGCAAAAGTGGGGGCGAAATACCCTCACCTGCCAGTCGCGCACCGATCCGACCTACGGCGCGTGCATGACCGCACCGGTATGGTTTACGGCCAACCCGGCATCGCCTTATCCGATTAACCTGCGCTTTACCCATTCGGTGACTAAAAAAACGGTGGACGTGAAGGTTTACGGCGAAAAGCACATGTTCATGAACGGCAAAACCTACGCCTTCGCCAGCTACGTCACCGGCGGCGCGGGCGATCTCGCGGCGTGGGACCGCGAGCCCTATTTTGATTACTACATCGTGAAAAGCGAGCTGAACAAGCTCAATCAGGCCGGCATCTGGACCGCCACGCTCAGGCAAAACCTGCGCGAATGGGGCAGCGCCGCCTGCGGCGGTAATTTTAACGACGCCAACGTGGGCTGCCCGGGGTATCTGACCATTGCCAGCTGGCAGGCATCGATCCGCATCGAGGTGGTCGATCCCGGCAATCAGCAGATCTATCTGCCCGCCTTCCCCCACTCGACGCCGATCGTTAACCTGAACCTAACCAACTTCCCGGGTCGCCCCGGCGGCAGCGAGATTCAGGGCGAGGCCTCCCTGGACATGTGCCTGTACGACGGCAATAACGCCACCAGCCCGCGCGCGTTTATCCGCTTCGAGGACGACGGCGCGGCCGCGACCGGACGCGCGGAAGGCGCCTTTTCCATCCGACGCCGCGGAGGGAGCCCCGCGCAGGCGCGGGATCGCCTCGACTACCGCGTCTCGGTCACCAACCCCATCACCGGCGTGAAGGAGAGCGTTACTAACGGCAAGGCGATCGTCTGGAACGGCACCAACAATCCTGATTATTTACGTCAGGTCGTCCTGCCCGGAGGCCGCGAAACCGTGCTGTGTATTCCAGCCCCCATTACGTTGACGACGCCCGCCTTTGCCGCCAGCAGTAAAAACGCCGGGGACTATACCGGCACGCTGCGCGTGATCTATACCCCCAGCACGCTATAACGAGGGAACCGTGAGCTACGCCATTCTTGATAACAACCGATATTATGCCGAAGGCCTGCGCTTTTCCCTGCTGCGCCGTCACCCGCAGGCCGGGGTGGAAAGCCAGGACATTCGCTGGCATAGCGCGCTGCTGGCGCGCAACACGCTGGCGATCCGCTGTCGTTTCTCCATTACGGCGGCCCATCAGTCGCTGATCAATATTCTTTTCCGGCTTGAAGCCGCGCGCTGGGAGGGTTCACTCTATTTAGTGTGCAATGAAAAAGGCTGGGCGCTGGCGACGCACCTGCGCAAGCGCTTTGAGATGCTGACGATTTACATCATCGACGACAGAATTGCCGTTGCGGACGCGCCGTACGTGCTGGACAAAGAACCCCGCCGCACGCGCAGCCTGGACAGCTGCCTGACGGGTACCGAGTTTAACGTGCTTGACCTGCTGATTAGCGGTATACCCGTGCGCCATATCGCGATCCTGACCAATATGCCGGAAAAGCAGGTTTCCAGCCACAAGTGCAACGCGCTGAAAAAGCTCAATGCAAACAACCTGCTTCAGCTGCTGCTGTAGGCGACTGTTTATTCCACGGCGGCTATTTTGCTACACTTCGCAGGTTTTTTGACTAACGTGTGAATGATTATGTTGAGCTTTGAAGGTAAAGAGATCGAAACCGATAACGATGGCTATCTTAAAGACAGCGGCCAGTGGAGCGAAGCGCTGGCAGAGGTGATTGCCGAAAAAGAGGCGATCGCTCTTACCCCGGAACACTGGGAAGTGGTGCGCTTCGTGCGCGAGTTCTATCTCGAATTTAACACCTCTCCTGCGATTCGTATGCTGGTGAAGGCGATGGCGAACAAATTCGGCGAAGAGAAAGGCAACAGCCGCTATCTGTATCGTCTGTTCCCGAAAGGCCCGGCCAAGCAGGCCACCAGGATTGCCGGCCTGCCAAAGCCGGTGAAGTGCATTTAATAACGAATCCCGAAGTTAACGTACTCCCGACCGGGTTGATGCGGTTCCGTTAAGACCTTATCAACCCGCGCGCTGCGCGGGCCGCCCGCTTTCAGCCACGCCACCAGCCTGTCAACCTGCTCCGCTTCGCCGCAGGCGACCACCTCAACGCTGCCGTCATCCATGTTGCGCGCGTATCCCGTAAGCCCAAGCTCAATCGCTTCATGCTGGGTGCTGTAGCGGAAACCGACGCCCTGAACAACGCCGTGAACCCAGGCAATGGTGCAGACTTTTGACATCTTCCTTCTCCTTATCCGTCTGGCGCGTTGCATTTCCCCACTGAACTCGGGAAAATGGCGGCCATTTTCTTGAATCGACAGAACAGCAAATTATGAGTGTACGTTTAGTGTTAGCCAAAGGGCGCGAGAAGTCATTACTGCGCCGTCATCCCTGGGTCTTTTCCGGTGCGGTTGCCCGTATGGAAGGCAAAGCCAGCCTCGGTGAAACCATTGATATCGTTGACCATCAGGGCAAATGGTTAGCGCGAGGCGCCTACTCGCCCGCGTCCCAGATCCGCGCGCGCGTCTGGACGTTCGATAAAGACGAAACCATCGACATCGACTTCTTCGTCCGCCGCCTGCAGCAGGCGCAGCAGTGGCGCGAGTGGCTGGCAAAACGCGACGGGCTGGACAGCTACCGCCTGATTGCCGGTGAGTCCGACGGTCTGCCGGGCGTGACCATCGACCGCTTCGGCCACTTCCTCGTGCTGCAGCTCCTGAGCGCCGGGGCGGAATACCAGCGCGCTGCGCTGATTAGCGCGCTGCAAACGCTGTTCCCGCAGTGCGCCATTTATGACCGCAGCGATGTCGCGGTGCGCAAAAAAGAGGGTATGGAACTGACCCAAGGCCCCGTCACGGGTGAGCTGCCGCCAGCCCTGCTGCCGATTGAAGAGCACGGCATGAAGCTGCTGGTCGATATTCAGGGCGGTCACAAAACGGGTTACTACCTTGACCAGCGCGACAGCCGCCTGGCGACGCGTCAGTACGTCGCCGACAAGCGCGTGCTGAACTGTTTCTCCTATACCGGCGGCTTTGCCGTTTCGGCGCTGATGGGCGGCTGTGCCCAGGTGGTCAGCGTGGACACCTCGCAGGAAGCGCTGGACGTGGCTAAACAGAACGTCGAGCTCAACAAGCTGGATCTGAGCAAAGCCGAATTTGTGCGCGACGACGTGTTCAAGCTGCTGCGTAAGTATCGCGACCACGGCGAGACGTTCGACGTCATCGTGATGGATCCGCCTAAGTTTGTGGAAAACAAAAGCCAGCTGATGGGCGCCTGCCGTGGGTATAAAGATATCAACATGTTGGCCATCCAGCTGCTGAACCCGGGCGGGGTTCTGCTCACCTTCTCCTGCTCCGGCCTGATGACCACAGATTTATTTCAGAAAATCATCGCCGATGCCGCAATAGATGCTGGCCGTGATGTACAATTTATAGAGCAGTTCCGTCAGGCAGCCGATCACCCCGTGATCGCTACCTACCCGGAAGGACTGTATCTGAAAGGGTTTGCCTGTCGCGTCATGTAACTTGAAAAGAGAAATATTGCCCGCACATAACGTGTAAGTAATGTTTCCCGGGAGGTGACTATGATTGCCAGCAAATTCGGTATCGGCCAGCAGGTCCGCCACACTTTGCTCGGGTATTTGGGTGTGGTCGTGGATATCGACCCGGAGTATTCTCTTGATGAACCGTCAGCAGACGAGCTGGCGGTGAACGCCGAGCTTCGCGCCGCGCCCTGGTACCATGTGGTGATGGAAGGTGATGATGGACAACCCGTTCACACCTATCTGGCCGAAGCGCAGCTGAGCAGCGAGCTGCAGGAAGAACATCCGGAGCAACCCACAATGGATGAACTTGCTCAGACTATCCGCAAACAGTTACAGGCTCCGCGCCTGCGGAACTAAGCGTGTAAAAAAAGCCCGATGAACGGGCTTTTTTTTATTACTTCGCCAGCCCCAGCCGGGGGATGTCGATTGCCGGACAGCGGTCCATCACGACGTTCAACCCTGCATCCCGCGCCAGAACGGCGGCCTGTTCATTAATCACGCCCAGCTGCATCCACAGGGTTTTCGCTCCGACGGCGATAGCGTCCTGCGCCACTTCCCACGCCGCCTCGGAATTACGGAAAACGTCGACCATATCAATTTTTTCCGGCACGTCCGCGAGCGTGGCATACCCCTGCTGGCCCAGTAAGGTTTTTCCCGCCACTTTTGGCGATACCGGAATGACGTGATAACCCTGATCGAGAAGGTATTTCATCACCCGGTAGCTTGGACGATCGGGTTTATCGCTCGCGCCCACCAGCGCAATGGTACGCGTGGATGTCAAAATCTCGGCAATGTCGTTCTCTTTCATGGCTTTTCTCCTGGCTTTTTTAAAAGTGTACGCCAAACCGCACATCTCAACCATCCATCCCATACCGATGCATGAGGGCAAAACGGCGAAATATGTCTATATGTTAGTAAACGTGATTATCGAAAAATTTAGATACATTAATGCGGCGACAGGATTTCTGACGGGAGCCTTCTATGAAAACCGGTATTGCCACTGCTCTGATTGCGTTAGTGATGCCGGTCTGCGTTTTTGCTACCACGCTCCGGCTTTCCACCGACATCGATCTCCTGGTCCTGGACGGAAAAAAGGTGTCCAGTTCGCTATTGCGCGGCGCGGACAGCATCGAGCTGGATAACGGGCCGCATCAGCTGGTCTTCCGGGTGGAAAAATCGATCGGTCTGGCGAATCACGAGCAGCGGATGTACATCTCCCCGCCGCTGATCGTTAGCTTTAATACGCGGCAAATCAGTCAGGTGAATATCACCCTGCCTCATATTGAAACGGAGAAGGACTCGGCGGCCTTCGACGCGTCACCCCGCATTGAACTGCTGGACGGGGATGCGATGCCGATTCCGGTGAAGCTGGATATTCTGGCGTTGACGACCTCACCGAAAGGTCCGGACTACGAGGCCGCGACCCAGACCTATAACAAAGCAGGCAAACGCGCATCGCTTCCGCAGTTTGCCACCATGATGGCGGACGACAGCACCCTGCTCTCAGGCGTCTCTGAACTGGACGTCATTCCTCCCCAGTCCCAGACGCTGACCGAACAGCGCCTTAAATTCTGGTTCCAGCAGGCCGATCCCGACACGCGGGCCCGGTTTTTACAGTGGGCAAAACAACAGCCGTCATCATAAGCCACATTTTTTACGCCTTTCTCTTGCAGCATCAGGCGGTTCCCGTCATCGTGTAGTCAGTTAACCTGATGGATATGATTATGGAACTGACAACACGCACGCTGCCTGAACGCAAACACATTGCGCTGGTGGCGCACGATCACTGTAAACAAATGCTGCTTAACTGGGTTCGCCGCCATCAGTCTTTGCTGGAAAAGCACGCCCTGTCGGCGACCGGCACCACCGGCAACCTGATCCAGCGCGAAACGGGTCTGCAGGTGAATGCCATGCTGAGCGGCCCGATGGGCGGCGATCAGCAGGTCGGCGCGCAGATTTCCGAAGGGAAAATTGATGTGCTGATCTTCTTCTGGGATCCGCTCAACGCGGTTCCGCACGACCCGGATGTGAAAGCGCTGCTGCGCCTTGCGACGGTGTGGAATATTCCGGTGGCGACCAACCTGTCGACGGCGGATTTCATCATCGAATCGCCGCAGTTTAACTCGCCGGTGGATATCCTGATTCCGGACTATCAGCGTTATCTTTCCGAGAGATTGAAGTAGCTTTTTTGCCGGGTGGCGGCTACGCCTTACCCGGCCTACCCTTTTTCCCGTCGTCGTTATGGCTTGCGCGCCACCGGCACATCAATACTCTTCAAAATATCGACAAACGCGGATGGCTCCTCTTTATTGAACAGCAGCCACAAGCGATGGCGCGCGCGGGTCATTGCCACATACAGCAAACGCCGCTCCTCGGCATCCGGGAAGTCTTCCGGCATCGGCAGCAGGGCCTCTTCCATTACCGACTCGCGAGCCGGGGCCGGGAAACCGTCGCTGCCCTCTTTCAGTCCCATCACAATCACATAGTCAGCCTGCTGCCCTTTGCTGGCGTGAATGGTCATAAATTCAAGCTGCAGCTTCGGCCAGCGGGTGGCCGCTTTTTCCAGCGCCGCGGGTTTGAGGTGGTGGTAGCGCGCCAGCACCAGGATACGTTCATCGGGCTTCGCGTAGCCGCTAAGCTTGTCCAGCAGCGGTTCCAGCTGGTCATCCGCCAGCAGGGTCACGGCTTTTTTATCCCCCGGGCGCAGGCTATTGAGCGGCTTCGCCAGCTGGTGCGGGTTCTGCTGGATAAAGCGGTTGGCGATTTCACCAATCCGGGAATTGAAGCGGTAGGTCGTGTCCAGATCGCTGCGGTCCCCTTCGCCAAAATAGTGGTGGAACGCGGTCGTCAGCGAAAGCTGTGCCCCGCTGAAGCGATAGATGGCCTGCCAGTCGTCGCCCACCGCAAACAGCGACGTATGCTTATTTTGCGCCCGAAGCGCCGAGAGCAGGGCCGCACGCTGCGGCGAGATATCCTGGAACTCATCTACCAGAATATGCTTCCACGGGCTCACAAAACGTCCCTTCTCAAGAATGATGATGGACTGATGGATCAGGCCGGAGAAGTCGACGGCATTTTCATCCTTTAGCGCGGTTTTCCAGGCCTTCAGCAGCGGCGCCATCAGCTTCACCCGCTTCGAAAACAGATCGCGGAGCGCCTCCGGCGCGCTTTCAATCATCTCAGCCTGCGTTCCACCGTGCATTCGCATCAGGCTGACCCAGCGGTCAAGCCGCGAAACCAGCCGACGCGCCAGCTTGTCATCCTGCCAGAAGCTCCCTTCCGGCACCTCCCAGTTGAGCTCTTCCTCCAGCCACTGGCGCCACCCTTTCGCCTGCGCCTTTTTCTCGCTGCACTGCTGGCGCCACGTTTTGATGAACAGCGCCTGACGCGCCTGCGCGTCGTTTTCCAGCTTGCTGATGGCAGGCACCTTTTTACTGCCCTGCTGAATGATATGCAGGGCAAGGGCATGGAAGGTTCTGGCGGTAATATCCCGGGTATGCAGACGTTCCTGGATCCGTTCGTCCATCTCCTGGGCGGCCTTGCGGCCAAAGGCCAGCAGCAGAATCTGGTCGGCTACCGCCTCGCCCGTCGTCAAAAGCCAGCCGGCTCGCGCCACCAGCACCGACGTTTTACCGCTGCCGGCGCCCGCCAGCACCAGCACAGACTGCTCGCCGTTGACCACGGCGCGCGCCTGGGCCGGATTGAGCGGTGACGACTCCACCGTACTGAAAAAATCGGCGTATTGGGTAAGCATGGCGTCCGTCCAGGCCTGGTTATGGGCAAGACGGCTTTTATCCATATCATTCAGCCAGGCCTGACACTGGCGCCAGGCGTCGCGACAGTTGTCAAACTCGTCGAGGCGCGTCACCGATAACGGCAGCGCAGAGAGCGCCTGGCGGATCTTTTGCTGCAACCCGGCGGTCTGCTGACGGGTGAGCCACGAATGCTGCGCGTTGCTTTGCGCGATATCGTCCAGCACCTTCTGAAGCACCCCGGCGGCAATCACGCTCATCTCCTGGCTCCACTGCTGCCAGAGCGCGTTCAGGTGATGATGGAAACGCTGGGTTTCCGCCCACTCGGTGCCGTGAAGGCGCACAACTTTATCGTCAGGCAGGACGAACTCCAGCTCGCCCCACACCAGACCGCGTTTGCAGTGGATAGCCAGAAGCTGATTAAACGGAATAAGGTATTCGTGGCGTTCCCCGGAGACTTTCACTCCGGCATTAAGGAGAACCACCCTGTCGTACGGGTGTTGCGCCAGGCGTTTGCCCAACGACGTTGCTTTCAGTTCCATGTTCCGCCAAATCCACGAAGAGATAATTTACCTGACAGTTTAACTGCCAGTTTTAAGGTGCTCCAGCCTAAAAAAACGTTACAATCATTGGGCGTTAATTTTATCGAAAGGAAGTGAGGGTTTATGCGTACCGTTCTGAATGTGTTGAATTTTGTGCTGGGCGGTTTTGCCACCACCCTTTCCTGGCTTTTTGCCACGCTGGTGAGCATCGTCCTGATTTTCACGCTCCCCCTAACCCGCTCCTGCTGGGAAATCACAAAACTCTCCTTAGTCCCCTACGGGAATGAAGCCATCCACGTTGACGAGCTGAACCCGGAGAACAAAAACGCCCTGATGAACACGGGCGGAACCCTGCTGAACATTCTGTGGCTGATTTTCTTCGGCTGGTGGCTGTGCATCATGCATATTTTTGCCGGTATTGCACAGTGCATTACGATTATTGGTATTCCGGTGGGGATCGCGAACTTTAAGATCGCCGCTATTGCCCTCTGGCCCGTCGGGCGCAGGGTTGTTCCGGTTGAAGTGGCCCAGGCGGCGCGCGAAGCAAACGCTCGCCGTCGTTTTCAGTAAATAAGGACTGGCCGCGTTTATGCTAAGCCCACTGCTTCGCCGTTATACCTGGAACAGCACCTGGCTTTATAACGTCAGGATATTTATCGCGCTTTGCGGCACGGTTGCCCTGCCCTGGTGGCTGAATGACGTCAAGCTCACCATCCCACTCACGCTGGGGGTGGTGGCCGGGGCGCTGGCGGACCTGGACGATCGCCTGGCCGGGCGTTTACGTAACCTGGTCATCACGCTCGTCTGCTTTTTTATCGCGTCAGCGTCCGTTGAGCTGCTTTTCCCCTGGCCCTGGCTGTTTGCCCTTGGCCTTACGCTCTCAACCAGCGGGTTTATTTTGCTGGGCGGCCTTGGGCAGCGCTATGCCACCATCGCGTTTGGTGCATTGCTGATCGCCATCTACACCATGCTGGGCGTTTCCCTGTACGACCAGTGGTACCAGCAGCCGGTACTGCTGCTGCTCGGCGCCGTCTGGTACAACCTGCTAACGCTAACCGGTCATCTGATCTTCCCGGTTCGTCCGCTGCAGGATAATCTCGCCCGCAGCTTTGAGCAGCTAGCCCACTATCTCGAACTGAAATCCCGACTGTTCGACCCGGATATTGAGGAAGACAGCCAGGCTCCGCTTTACGATCTGGCGCTGGCCAATGGCCAACTGGTCGCCACCCTGAACCAGACGAAAGCCTCGCTGCTGACCCGCCTGCGCGGCGATCGCGGTCAGCGTGGAACCCGAAGGACCTTACACTACTATTTTGCTGCTCAGGACATACATGAGCGCGCCAGCTCATCGCACGTTCAGTATGCCGCCCTGCGCGAGAAGTTCCGCTACAGCGACGTGATGTTCCGCTTCCAGCGCCTGCTGTCCATGCAGTCCCAGGCCTGCCAGCAGCTCTCGCGCTCCATCCTGCTGCGCACGCCCTATCAGCATGACCCGCGCTTTGAACGCGTATTCAGCCACCTTGATGCGGCGCTCGATCGCGTTCAGGCCAGCGGAACGTCGCCGGAACACATCAAAGCACTTGGTTTTTTGCTGAACAACCTGCGGGCGATTGACGCTCAGCTGGCGACCATTGAGTCCGAACAGGCGATGGCGCTTCCGGGCAGCGAGGCAGAAAACCAGCTTGCTGATGACAGCGTCCACAGCGTCAGCGATATGTGGCTACGGCTGAGCCGCAACTTTACGCCGGAGTCGGCGCTCTTTCGCCACGCTGTGAGGATGTCGCTGGTGCTGTGCGTGGGTTATGCCTTTATCCAGATAACCGGGCTGCACCACGGCTACTGGATCCTGCTCACCAGCCTGTTCGTCTGCCAGCCGAACTACAACGCCACCCGCCATCGTCTTGCGCTGCGTATTATCGGCACGCTGGTTGGCGTCGCGATTGGCCTTCCGGTGCTCTATTTTGTGCCCTCCATTGAAGGTCAGCTGATTCTGATCGTCATTACCGGCGTGCTGTTCTTCGCATTTCGCAACGTGCAGTATGCCCATGCCACCATGTTCATCACTTTGCTGGTGCTGCTCTGCTTTAACCTGCTGGGTGAAGGGTTTGAAGTCGCCCTGCCCCGCGTGATCGATACCCTGATTGGCTGCGCGATTGCCTGGGCTGCGGTCAGCTTTATCTGGCCAGACTGGCGTTTCCGCAATTTGCCGCGGGTGGTAGACAGGGCAATGAACGCCAACTGTCGCTACCTTGACGCCATCCTGGAGCAGTATCACCAGGGCCGCGATAACCGTCTGGCGTACCGGATAGCCCGTCGCGATGCGCACAACAGTGATGCAGAACTGGCCTCCGTTGTCTCGAACATGTCAACGGAACCTCGCGCCACGGCGGAGATTCGTGAGACGGCGTTCCGCCTGCTCTGCCTGAACCATACGTTCACCAGCTATATTTCGACGCTGGGCGCCCACCGTGAGAAGCTCACCAACCCGGGTATTCTTAACCTGCTCGATGACGCCGTCTGCTATGTCGATGACGCGCTACATCATCGACCCGCCGATGAGCCGCGCGTTCAGCAGGCGCTGGATGAGCTGGCTCAACGCATTGCGCATCTTGACCCAGGAAACGACAGCAAAGCGCCGCTGGTTCTTCAACAGATCGGCCTGCTTATCGCTCTGCTGCCTGAAATTTGCCGGCTGCAACAGCAAATTGCTACCTGGAGGAGTGATTCTCCTGTGGCTCAGGCAGCGCATTAAACCACTCCGTCAGCTCCCGGCGAATACCTGCCGGGAGTGCCGCCTCATGCAGCCCTTCGATTGCCCCCTCAAGCGCGAAGAGAACTTTAATACTGAGCGCTTTATTCTTTGCCCGCATCTTTAGCCAGCTCGCTCTGGCACCCAGCGCCCGCAGCGTTTCTTCATTGGTAATGCCTGCTTCAAAGAGCAAAACCTCAATCTGAAAGGTCAGGTTTGGCAGATCTTTTAGTCGGTTACGCTGATGGCGCTGATAGCGCTCTTTTCTTGCCGCGCTGAGCGCAAACGAAGAGAGCTCAAGCAGCCGCTCCCTGTCCTGCCATAATCCGTCATCCACGCGGTAATAGTTGAGCAGCACCGGGCGGCCTCGCTTCATCAACGTTAAAAATGAAGAGGCATTTTTGACACAGTATTTGGCACTCTCCTCACAGGCCCGCAGGTAAAGCTCGCCATCAGACACCATGGCAAAGACGGCATCATCCACCGCCAGGGTGTAGCCTCCAAACAGCGCGCGATGATGGATCTCGCCCAGTGGTGAAAGGTATTCCTGGGATTTATAAATCCGTTCATAAGATATCTTTTTCATGATATTTCCCTTCAAAATCATAAAGTAACAACGAAATTTCTTACTAGCGGATCCGTTAGCAGGAAAATAGGCAACTTATCTCCGTTGAGCAAGATGAATTTGCAAGGGGCATCAAGATTGAATGAATTTTGCGAGTCGCTTTCCGAAAATGAGGTTGATCTTTATGCATACAGGGGTTACTGTATATCCATACAGTAACTACAGGGCTGGAATGAATATGCACACTTCAGGCTATGCAAATCGCTCAACCTCTCTCTCTTCTACCGCAGGCAATGTCGCGCAGAAATCCGTCGAGCGTGTTTCCACGGGGCTTATCAGTGAAGTGGTTTATCGTGAAGACCAGCCCCTGTTGACGCAACTTTTGCTGTTGCCGTTATTGCAACAGCTCGGGCAGCAATCGCGCTGGCAGCTTTGGCTCACGCCTCAGCAAAAACTGAGCCGTGAGTGGGTGCAGTCCGCAGGCCTTCCGCTGACCAAGGTTATGCAAATTAATCAGCTCGCACCGTGCGATACCGTTGAATCGATGATCCGCGCGTTACGCACCGGAAATTACAGCGTGGTGATTGGATGGTTATCGGAAGAATTGACGGAAGAAGAGCATTTCCGTCTGACTGAAGCCGCTGAAGAAGGGAATGCGATCGGGTTCATCATGCGTCCAGTTCGATCGGATTCTTACCGCAAAGGACAACTTTCCGGGCTAAAAATTCACTCAAATTTGTACCATTGAGTGAAATTAAGATTTTTCCTGGAATTTTTTTTGACAGCAAGATGAGATTTAAGTTCCCAACCTCAAAATTGCGGCAAGGCTTGTCTGGTGCGGTTCTCCTTAATTTTATTGCACAAAATTCGTTCAAAAAATGTTAAATAATCGGTATACGGAACTTTTTTTTTCATATGCCTGACGGACTTCACACTTGTAAGTTTTCAGCTACGTTGTAGACTTTACATCGCCAGGGGTGCTCGGCCTAAGCCGAAGATATCGGTAGATTTATATTTGACCACGCCCCCCGGTGAAGGATTTAACCGTGATTCTCAGTTGAGACATTCATGGCGAATTTTGGATGATAACGAGGCGCAAAAAATGAAAAAGACAGCTATCGCGATTGCAGTGGCACTGGCTGGCTTCGCTACCGTAGCGCAGGCCGCTCCGAAAGATAATACCTGGTATGCAGGTGGTAAACTGGGCTGGTCTCAGTTCCACGACACCGGCTGGTACGACAGCGCAAACAACAATGATGGCCCTACTCACAAGAGCCAGCTTGGTGCAGGTGCGTTCGGTGGCTATCAGGTTAACCCGTATGTTGGTTTTGAAATGGGTTACGACTGGTTAGGTCGTATGCCATACAAAGGCGACAACGTAAACGGCGCTTTCAAAGCACAGGGCGTTCAGCTGACCGCTAAACTGGGTTACCCAGTAACTGACGATCTGGACGTGTACACCCGTCTGGGCGGCATGGTATGGCGCGCTGACTCCAGCAACAGCCGTGCTGGCGACGATCATGACACCGGTGTTTCCCCAGTATTCGCTGGTGGCGTTGAGTGGGCTATGACCCGTGACATCGCTACCCGTCTGGAATACCAGTGGGTTAACAACATCGGCGACGGCAACACCGTTGGTGTTCGTCCAGACAACGGCATGCTGAGCGTAGGTGTTTCCTACCGCTTCGGCCAGCAGGAAGACGCAGCACCAGTTGTTGCTCCAGCGCCGGCTCCAGCTCCAGAAGTACAGACCAAGCACTTCACTCTGAAGTCTGACGTTCTGTTCAACTTCAACAAAGCGACTCTGAAACCAGAAGGCCAGCAGGCACTGGATCAGCTGTACACCCAGCTGAGCAACCTGGATCCTAAAGACGGTTCCGTAGTGGTTCTGGGCTTCACCGACCGTATCGGTTCTGACGCTTACAACCAGAAACTGTCTGAGAAACGTGCTCAGTCTGTTGTTGATTACCTGATCTCTAAAGGTATCCCAGCTAACAAGATCTCCCCACGTGGTATGGGCGAATCTAACCCAGTTACTGGCAACACCTGTGACAACGTGAAAGCTCGCGCTGCACTGATCGACTGCCTGGCTCCAGATCGTCGCGTAGAGATCGAAGTTAAAGGCATCAAAGACGTTGTAACTCAGCCAGCGGCATAAGTTATCGTCTTATAAAAAAACCCCGCCATGCGGGGTTTTTTATTGTCTGAAGAAAAGCAAAAATCTACTTTTTACCCAACAGCGCCTGAAGGTCGTTCTTCAGCGTCGACATCTGGCTGGCGTACTTCTCTTTATGCTCGGCGTCTTCAATCAACTGCACGATGGTTTCCGACAGCGTTTTACCCCGTCGTTGGGCAAGCCCGGCCAGACGCTGCCAGACAACGAACTCCAGGTCGATTGATTTTTTGCGCGTGTGCTGATGCTCCGCATTAAAATGCCGTTTGCGTCGCGCGCGGATAGTTTGCTTCATCCGGTTTAGCAGCGCAGGATTGATGTGTTTCTCAATCCAGCCGTTAACCTGTACCGGTTCATTTTCGAGGGTCAGCAAAATATCCACGGCTTCTTGCGCAGCGCTGGCTTCGACGTAGCAGGTGATCAGCTCCCCTTCACGGTGCTTTTTGACCAGGTACTTCCATTTCCAGCCGCTTTCGAGATTTTCCAGTTGTTGATATTTCATTGCGATCTCAGTGTTACCACGTAACTCTGTTCAGAATATCAGTTTTTTAGCAATCTGCTGAAAAGAAATCATATCCTGTGAGTGAATGCAGCCAATCGGCCAGCCGAAATACCCAATCCCGCTTGGGTACACCCCCTCGCTTACGGTATACTCCACGCTTTTACATCTGACTAAAAAACATCAACTTTGACCATTACGAAACTTGCATGGCGTGACCTTGTTCCGGATACCGAAAGTTATCAGGAACTGTTTGCACAGCCAGATCTCGCAAAAGAACACGAATTCATCCTCAGCGATACGCAGCCACGTTTGCATTATGCTCTGGAGCAGGTGTTAAGCCCTTGGGCAACTGCGCCATTCATGCTGCTCAAGGCTCCGGAAGAAGCGGAATACCTGACGCTGCTTGGAGATGCCGTACGCCAGCTGAAGCCGGAAGCGAACGCAGTTTTTGGCGGCCAGTATCGTATCGCGGGACATGATGTCACATTCGAACCGGCGGCGCAGGCCGATGGCGGCTTTGCCGCTAAGGGTGAAGTGATTACCGCTAACTGGGTCGAGGCTGAACAGCTTTTTGGTTGTCTGCGCCAGTTTAACGGTGAACTTTCGCTGCAGCCGGGGCTGGTACACCGCGCAAATGGCGGTGTTCTCATCATATCTCTCCGCACCCTGCTCTCGCAGCCGCTGTTGTGGATGCGTCTGAAAACTATCGTCACTCAACAGCGTTTCGACTGGGTCGGCTACGACGAATCTCGTCCTCTGCCAGTCTCCGTTCCGTCTATGCCGCTGTCGCTGACCGTCGTGCTGACGGGCGACCGCGAATCGCTGGCAGACTTCCAGGAAATGGAGCCGGAACTGGCTGAGCAGGCGGTATATAGCGAATACGAAGATAACATCCAGATCGCCGATGCCGACGATATGACGCAGTGGTGCCAGTGGGTGATGGCAGTTGCAGAACGTTTTGCCCTGCCAACGCCTGCGGCTGACGCGTGGCCAGGCTTAATCCGTGAAGCGGTACGCTACACCGGTGATCAGGAAACGCTGCCGCTTTGCCCGCTCTGGATCGGCAAACAGCTGCGTGAAGTGGGTGTGATTAGCGGTAACGGTGCGTTCACCGGAGAGCAGCTCACCCAGATGCTGGCGCAGCGCGAATGGCGAGAAGGCTATCTTGCCGACCGTATGCAGGATGAAATTCTGCTGGAACAAATTCTGGTGGAAACCGAAGGCGAACGCGTCGGGCAGATCAACGCCCTGTCGGTCATTGAATTTCCTGGCCACCCGCGCGCATTCGGGGAACCGTCCCGAATCAGCTGCGTGGTGCATATTGGCGACGGCGAGTTCACCGATATCGAACGAAAAGCCGAGCTGGGCGGCAACATTCACGCGAAGGGCATGATGATCATGCAGGCGTTTTTGATGTCAGAGCTACAGCTCGAGCAGCAGATCCCCTTCTCCGCCTCGCTGACGTTTGAGCAGTCCTACAGCGAAGTGGATGGCGACAGCGCCTCTATGGCCGAGCTGTGCGCCTTGATCAGCGCCCTGGCGGAAGTGCCCATCAACCAGAATATTGCGATCACCGGTTCGGTGGACCAGTTTGGTCGTGCGCAGCCAGTGGGTGGCCTCAACGAAAAAATTGAAGGCTTCTTCGCTATTTGCCAGCAGCGCGGTTTAAACGGCAAACAGGGTGTGATTATTCCCGCGCCCAACGCACGCCATTTGAGCCTCAGCCAGGATATTCTGGATGCCGTTGAGCAAGAGCAGTTCGCTATCTGGGCCATCGAGGGGATTGAGGATGCACTACCCTTACTGACAAACCTGGTGTGGGATGGCGAAGGGCAAACCACCCTGATGCAGACTATCCAGGAGCGCATTGCTCAGGCGACGCAGCAGGATGCTCGCCACCGTTATCCATGGCCGTTACGCTGGCTGGGCTGGTTTGGTTCGAACTGATCGGACTTGTTCAGCGTACACGTGTTAGCTATCCTGCGTCCTTCACTAAAATAAGGCTTACTGAGAACATGGTAGATAAACGCGAATCCTATACAAAAGAAGATCTTCTTGCCTCTGGTCGCGGTGAACTGTTTGGCGCGAAAGGCCCACAGTTACCGGCCCCGAACATGCTGATGATGGACCGTGTCGTGAAAATGACCGAAACCGGCGGCAACTTCGATAAGGGTTACGTAGAAGCAGAGCTCGATATCAATCCGGACCTGTGGTTCTTCGGTTGCCACTTTATTGGCGATCCGGTTATGCCTGGCTGTCTGGGCCTGGATGCCATGTGGCAGCTGGTTGGCTTCTACCTGGGCTGGCTGGGCGGCGAAGGTAAAGGCCGCGCGCTGGGCGTGGGCGAAGTAAAATTCACCGGTCAGGTTCTGCCTACAGCGAAGAAAGTGACCTACCGTATTCACTTCAAGCGCATCGTTAACCGCCGCCTGATTATGGGCCTGGCAGATGGCGAAGTACTGGTCGACGGTCGTCTGATCTACAGCGCAAGCGACCTGAAAGTGGGTCTGTTCCAGGACACGTCCGCGTTCTGATTGTGCTTTAGGCACCCCCAGAAAGGCGAAACCTCCGCATTGCGGAGGTTTCTTTTTTGAAAGAGACGTTATCAGGCTATGAGTGCCCTGTCGCCGATGGCTTCTCGCCAGCCTCCAAGCCATTGTGACCTTTGATTTATCGTCTGATAAGGACACATTTCTTTAGAACGTCCAGCGATGCCGGCCTGATAACCACGTTGATGAGCCCGTTCCAGGCGATCTCGTTTCTGTCTCTTCATGCCTCGTTTCCCTCATTCTTTTGTCTGGTGGAAAGAAAACAGTGTCTGCACTCGATGCACAGGCACAGATAACGAATACCCCGAATTAGTCGTAGCGTCAATGTTCAAAATTCATACGGGTGTCATATTTGTGAGCTAGCTGGAAGTTCATTTGTACAAAAATTGTGACGTGGCACAAGTAACGATCTGAAGTGAAAACGAAAAAAAAACCGCAATCAGCGACAGGCCAACTGCGGTTTTTGATGATGAATTTTACTTATGGCATCCGGGAAATTTCTCTCGCGATGCTGGCCGACTCCTGTGCCCAGCCCTGAGCCAGCACTTTCACCATTTCGTCATAGCCATCTTTTTGCTGCTTCAGCTCCAGATGGAAAGGACGCTTAATCAGCTGCCCCTGATGGTTCAGCAACCACTCCCCACCGATCACCACCGCACCGTCATAGCGGCCATGGAAGGCCGTGACCGTGACGTTCAGCGTATCCTGGTCGTTACCCAACGGCTGCGACGCGACAACCCAGCCCGGAAGCTGGCTGCCCAGGTTGGCCACCAGCGTGTTGCGCAGCTGCTGATCCAGCGGGCTGGCCCACAGGTTGTTGGTCGCAATCACGTATTTAACGTCGCTGGTCTGATAAACCACGCCGTTTCCTGCCAGATAATCCGGCACGGCAACCTGCTCAACCCACAGCTGACGGTTTCCCTGCGAAGCGGTACTCTGGGTACCAGCCTGTGCCATCAGCGGTAGCTGATAGTAGCTTTTTGTTTCACTCCCTGAGCTACAGGCCGTGAGTACCATTGCTCCTACAATCGCTAGCCATTTTTTCATTGTTTCGCCCTCTTCGGCTCAGGATCCTTTTTATCTTTCGCTTCGAACACCAGCGCATTGCTCTTCTCGTTGAGCGTTTTCAGCACCGGCTGCAGTTCACGTAAGACCTGATCAAGACGCTGCATGTCTGCCACCATCTTGTTATAGGCCGCTGAGCCCGGCTGGAAGCCCTGCATACTGCGGTTCAGCTCACGCAGCGTTTTCTGCATGTCCTGCGGCAGCTGCTGCATACTCTGGCTCGCGGTGATCTTATTGATGTTATCCAGCGTGGTTTGCAGACGACGCATCGTTGCCTGGCTTTCGCTCAGCGAGTTCGTCGCCGCTTCGATCATCGGATTCAGTGGCAGATTGTTAATCTTATCCAGGGTCTCCATCAGACGCTGCTGGATCTGCGCCAGACCGCTGCTCACCGTTGGGATGATCTTGTAACCACCGAATTCACGAATACCGGTAATCGGCGGCGCTTTCGGGTAGAAGTCCATATCCACATACAGGGCACCGGTTACCAGGTTGCCGGTTTTCAGCGACCCGCGCAGGCCGCGCTCCATCAGTTGACTGATATGGGTGGCAATATCCTGGCTCTCACCAATCTGATTAAGCAGACGTTCCGGCTCGATGCGAATCAGCACCGGAATGCGGTAATCATCATCCAGCATCTGGCTCAGGCCCGGGACAAAGAAGGGAACTTGTCCAACCGTACCCAGACGAATACCGCGGAACTCCACCGGTGCGCCCGGCTGCAGGCCGCGAACGGAGTCCTTAAAGAACATCAGGAAGTCAACGTGATCGGTATAGAGCGCGTCCTGAATGCTTCGCTGATCGTCAAAGAGACGGAAAGCGGTGTTCTCTGCGACCGGCTGCCCCAAATCCAGACCTTCCGGCACGTCAAAACTCACGCCGCCGCCAAACAGCGTGGTCAGCGAGCCCATCTCAACGCGCATGCCTGCCGACGTCAGATCCACCGCGATCCCGCTGTCTTTCCAGAAACGGACGTTGCTGGTGACCAGCCGATCGTTAGGCGCATTGATAAAGAGCTGATAGCTGATCGCGCGTTTCTGCGGATCGAACGTGCTTTTCTCAACGGACCCGACGCGATAGCCGCGGAACAGGACCGGGTCGCCCGCCGTAAGCTGGCCCGCTTTTTTACTGTCGAGGATGACGCGGATGCCCTTGGCATCCGGCGGCGCAAGCGGCGGTGAATCCAGAAGCTGGTATTTGGCAGGCTGGTTACCCTTGGCGCCCGGCTGCAGCTCAATGTAGGCACCCGAAAGCAGCGTCCCTAAGCCGCTGATGCCCTCACGCCCCACCTGCGGCTTAACAACCCAGAAAACGGAATCGCCGTGCAGCAGTTTTTCCATGCCGGCATTAAGGCGCGCCTTAATCTCCACATGGGTTAAATCGTCGGTCAGGGTTGCGCTTTCCACCACGCCCACATCCACGCTACGGCTTTTGATGGTCGTTTTACCGCCCTCAATTCCCTCGGCATTGGTGGTGATCAGCGTGACTTCCGGTCCCTGATGGCTGTAATGATAAAACAGGATCCAGGCACCGATCAGCGCAGTCACGATGGGAAAAATCCACACCGGCGACCAGTTTTTGACCTTCTGCACTTTCGCCTCTCCACTCTTATTTTCCATGCTCTTACTCTTCCTCATGGCTTGATTCAGGCTCACGATCCCACGATAAACGAGGGTCGAAGGTCATGGCCGCAAACATGGTCATAATTACCACCAGTGCAAACATTAAAGCCCCCATCGCGGGATAAATACTCATCAAACCGCCCATCCGCACCAGCGCAGAGAGAACGGCGATGACAAACACGTCAATCATCGACCAGCGTCCGACAAATTCGACCACTTCATAAATCAGGTGCATACGTTCGCTGTCGCGTTTCCCATACCCCTTCGCATCCCAGCAGAGCCAGGCGATGGCGATCATTTTTAAGGTGGGCACCATAATACTGGCGATAAAAATAACCCCAGCGACCGGATAAGAACCTTCGCCCCACAGCAGAATGACCCCGGCCAGGATCGTCGAGGGCATTTTGTCACCGAGCAAATCGGTAATCATGATCGGCAGAATATTGGCAGGCAGATAGAGCATGATGGACGTGACCAGCAGCGCCATCGTCCACTGCAGGCTATTTTTACGGCGTACGTGACCTTTGGTTTCACAGCGCGGACACACGTCGAGATCGGCGGGCAGCACGGCGGTGCAGCATGGGCAAGAACGCAGCCCCTGACGAATGCCGGGCACGCCGACCTTCACCGTCTGCGCAAGCGTCGGTGCCGGGGCGATATCATCCCATGCCCAGCGCCTGTCCACGCACTGAAATGCGCGCAGCTGCAGAACGCAGTACAGGCACCACGGAATAAAGCTGCTGCCGATGCCCACATCGCCGTAGGCCATCAGCTTCACGAAGCTGACCAGAATGCCCGCCAGAAAAATCTCGGCCATGCCCCAGCTTTTGAGCTGGAACAGGATACGCGCGAGCCAGATTTTCAGTGATGTCGGCATCCTGACGCGGTTCACCAGCAAAAGGATAACGATCAGGCACAAGGCCGGGACTATCTGGACAAACAGGAGAAAAAAGGTGCCGAGGCTGGCGTAATCTTCCGAGAACATGACGCCCGGGATCTCCAGCAGATCCACCTGGCTGGTCATTCCCCCCACCTTCATATAGATGAAGGGGAAGAGATTGGAGAGCAGCAGCATGAACAGTGCCGCCAGAGCGTAGGCAGTGGGACGCTGCCTTGGCGCGTCCCACTCGGTTGTCAACGTCGTCCCGCAACGTGGACACAGGGCTTTATGTCCGTGACCAAGCTCTGGCAACGCCACGAGCATATCGCATTGCGAGCATAAAATATGCCGGTCGGCATGGTGCTGGTCACACATATGTTATCCCTGTTTATGCGCCGTTTTTCAGAGACTCAAGGTACTCCCAGCGCTCAAAGGCCTCTTCCAGGGCTTTTTCAGCCGCGGAGAGTTCAGCCAGTACTTTCTGAGTATAGTCATGCGATTGGGTAAAGAATGACGCATCAGCAACCTGCGATTGCAGATCCTCAAGCGCAGCCTCCAGCTCTTCAAGACGCTGGGGTAGCCCCTCCAGTTCGCGCTGCAGGTTATAACTTAGTTTAGCCGAGGTTTTCTTGACAGTTTCTGCTTTTGCGACAGCAGGTTCCGGTCCATTTTTGGATTTCGCCTGTTTTATCGCCAGCGACTGGGCCTGCTGCCCTTTTGCATCATGATAACCGCCAACGTACTGGCCGATTCGCCCTTCACCCTCGAAGATCCAGCATTCGGTCACGGTGTTGTCCACGAACTGACGATCGTGGCTGACCAGCATCACGGTACCCTGATAACCGTCAATCAGCTCTTCGAGCAGTTCCAGCGTTTCGACATCCAGGTCGTTCGTTGGTTCATCGAGGATCAGCAGGTTGCTTGGCTTCAGGAACAGGCGCGCCAGCAGAAGACGGTTTCGCTCCCCCCCCGACAGCGCACGCACCGGCGTCATGGCGCGTTTCGGATGGAACAGGAAGTCCTGCAGGTAGCCCAGCACGTGACGCGGCTTGCCGTTCACCATCACCTCCTGCTTGCCTTCCGCGAGGTTATCCATCACCGTCCGGTCGGGATCCAGCTCCGCGCGGTGCTGGTCGAAGTAGGCCACTTCCAGCTTGGTCCCGCAGTGAATGCGGCCGCTGTCTGCCTGCAGCTGGCCGAGCATCAGCTTCAGCAGCGTGGTTTTACCGCAGCCGTTCGGGCCAATCAGGGCTATTTTGTCGCCGCGCTGAACCTGCGCGGAGAAGTCCTTCACCAGCACTTTACCGTCAACCTGATAGTTAACGTTCTCCATTTCGAAGACAATCTTGCCGGAGCGGGACGCCTCTTCCACCTGCATTTTGGCGCTGCCCATCACTTCACGGCGTTCGCTGCGCTCGCGGCGCATCGCCTTCAGGGCACGCACGCGGCCTTCGTTACGGGTACGGCGAGCTTTAATGCCCTGGCGGATCCAGACCTCTTCCTGCGCCAGCTTGCGGTCGAACTCGGCATTTTGCAGCTCTTCCACGCGCAGGTTTTCTTCTTTTTCGAGCAGATAGGTATCGTAATCGCCGGGATAGGTCACCAGCTTGCCGCGATCGAGGTCGACAATACGCGTCGCCATATTGCGAATAAACGAACGGTCGTGCGAGATAAAGATGATGGTGCCGCTGAAGGTTTTCAGGAACCCTTCCAGCCAGTCGATAGCTTCAATATCCAGGTGGTTAGTCGGTTCGTCCAGCAGCAGCACCTTCGGCCCGCTGACCAGCGCGCGGCCCAGGGCTGCTTTACGCAGCCAGCCGCCGGAGAGTGCCGACAGCTCCATATCGGGTTCCAGACCGAGCTGCGCCAGCACTTCATTAATGCGGTTTTCAAGCTGCCACAGGCCGTGATGATCGAGCATCTCCTGCACTTTCGCCAGCTCGTTGAGGTTTTTGTCGCTCGGATCGGTCATCACCAGATGCGAAATCTCGTGATAACGCTTCAGGTATTCGGCCTGCTCGGAGATCCCCTCCGCCACGAAATCGTACACGCTGCCGGTCACGTGACGCGGTGGATCCTGCTGCAGGCGGGAGACAATCAGATCCTGCTCGTAAACAATACGCCCGTCATCCAGGCCTTGCTCGCGGTTGAGGATTTTCATCAGCGTGGATTTACCCGCGCCGTTACGGCCCACCAGGCAGACGCGCTCGTTATCTTCGATATGCAGCTCTGCATTGTCGAGAAGCGGTGAGTCGCTGAAGGAGAGCCACGCGCCGTGCATACTAATTAAAGACATTTATTTTTCCTTTCAGACCGCGGTAATCAACCAGCAGTTATGGATTTGACGGTTACGCGCAAAGTCCTGAGACAGCGTTTTTTGGCTGATTTCTTGTGCTTTCAGTCCCAGGGCCGCTAAGCCGTCGTGATCCATACGGAAGCCGCGTTTGTTGTTCGAGAACATAATGGTGCCGCCCTTGCGCAGCAGGCGCTTCAGGTCGGTCATCAGGCGCAGGTGATCGCGTTGAACGTCAAAGCTATCTTCCATACGCTTGGAGTTGGAGAAGGTCGGCGGATCGATAAAGATCAGGTCAAACTGCTCGTCGGTGTCGCGCAGCCAGCCCAGCACGTCGGCCTGCATCAGGCGGTGCTGACGTCCGGTTAACCCGTTCAGGCGCAGGTTGCGTTCCGCCCACTCCAGATAGGTACGCGACATATCCACCGTAGTGGTGCTGCGCGCCCCGCCCAGACCCGCATGCACGCTGGCGCTGCCGGTATAGGAGAAGAGGTTCAGGAAGTCTTTGCCCTTGCTCATCTGGCCCAGCATGCGGCGGGCGATACGGTGGTCGAGGAACAGGCCGGTATCGAGATAGTCGGTCAGGTTGACCCACAGGCGGGCGTTGTATTCGCCCACCTCGATAAAGTCGCCCTTCTCACCCATCTTCTGATACTGGTTTTTGCCTTTCTGACGCTCGCGGGTTTTCAGCACCAGCCTGTTTGGCGCAATACCCAGTACGGCGATGGTGGCGGCAATGACGTCCAGCATGCGCTGACGCGCTTTTTGCGCATCAATGGTTTTCGGGGGCGCATATTCCTGAATCACCACCCAGTCCGCGTAGCGGTCAACCGCCACGTTGTATTCCGGCAGATCGGCATCGTACAGGCGATAGCATTCAATGCCCTCCTGCTTCGCCCACTTCTCAAATTTCTTCAGATTTTTGCGCAGGCGGTTGGCGTAATCTTCCGCCACGCCGGACGGCTTGCTGTCGGCCGCCTTCTCCGCCAGATGGTAGTTTTTCTGCACGCAGTCCAGCGGGCCGTTTTTCGCCTTAAACTGGCGATCGGCGCGCAGCTGCAGGCAGCTCAGCAGTTCCGGCGAGGCGCTGAACAGAGACAGGTTCCAGCCGCCGAAGTGGTCCTTCATGTTGCGGCCCAGCAGGCTGTGCAGGGCGATCAGCGCCGGTTCGCTGTCGAGACGCTCGCCGTATGGCGGGTTGCTGATCACGGTACCGTACGGGCCTTTCGGCAGCGGGTTGGTCAGGTTCGCCACGTCCTTCACCTCGAAGGTGACCAGTTCGCCGATACCGGCGCGGCGGGCGTTGCTGCGCGCGCGCTCAATGACGCGCGGATCGCTGTCCGAACCGTAGAAATGCGAGGTGTACTCCGCCAGGCCCTTACGCGCGCGGGTCTGCGCCTCGTCTTTGACCTCTTTCCAGAGGGCTTCATCGTGCTGCGCCCAGCCCTTAAAGCCCCAGTGGCCACGGTGCAGCCCTGGCGCACGGTCGGTGGCCAGCATCGCGGCTTCAATCAGCAGCGTACCGGAACCACACATCGGATCGAGCAGCGGTGTGCCCGGCTGCCAGCCGGAACGCATGACGATCGCGGCCGCCAGGGTCTCTTTGATTGGTGCCATCCCGGTGCGATCGCGGTAGCCGCGCAGGTGCAGGCCGGCGCCACTCAGATCGAGAGAGATGCTTGCCGTGTCGCCGTTCAGCCAGACGTTGATACGCAGATCCGGGTTCTCACGATCGACGTTCGGACGTTCCTTATTTTTGCGCGTGAAGCAGTCCACGATGGCGTCTTTTACGCGCAGGGCACCGTACTGGCTGTTGCGGATCTCGTCGTTCACGCCGTTAAAGTGCACCGCAAAGGTAGCATTCGGGGTGAAGATCTCTGTCCAGTCGATCATCTGAACGCCGGTATAGAGATCCAGGTCACTGTAGACCCTGCACTCCTTCATCGGCAGCATGATGCGCGACGCCAGACGGCTCCACATCAGGCTCTGGTAAATAAGCCGCGTGTCGCCCTCAAAATGGACACCACCCTGAACCACCTGGCACTCTTGCGCGCCCAGGCTTTCCAGTTCAGTTTTTAACAGCTCTTCCAGCCCACGGGCCGTACTGGCAAACAGAGAATTCATATCGTCACTTTTACTCTTAGAAAATTGTCGCGCATTATAGCTAATATGGCGTGTATGTCATAAAGTTGAAGGCTTATTTTCATTTGTGGGAGTGTGCAGTGGCGACGTTATCCAGGCTTTTTATTCATCCGGTGAAATCCATGCGCGGCATCGGCGTCTCTCACGCGCTGGCCGACATGAGCGGATTCGCCTTCGATCGCATTTTTATGGTCACCGAGCCGGACGGCACGTTCATTACCGCACGCCAGTTCCCGCAGATGGTTCGCTTTACCCCTTCCCCGCTTCACGACGGTTTGCATTTGAGCGCGCCGGACGGTTCCAGCGCGGTGATTCGCTTTGCTGATTTTGCGCCCGTCGACGCGCCAACGGAAGTGTGGGGTAACCATTTTACCGCACGCATCGCCCCGGATGAGATAAACCGCTGGCTGAGCGGCTTCTTCTCCCGCGACGTGCAACTGCGCTGGGTGGGGCCTGAACTGACGCGGCGCGTGAATCGTCATGACGCCGTTCCCCTCTCCTTCGCCGATGGCTTTCCGTTCCTGCTGACCAACGAAGCCTCGCTGCGTGATTTACAAGGCCGGTGCAAAGCCAGCGTTCAGATGGAACAGTTCCGTCCGAACCTGGTGGTAACGGGTGCCGACGCCTGGGAAGAAGACACCTGGAAAGTGATCCGCATTGGCAGCGTCATTTTTGACGTGGTGAAGCCCTGCAGTCGCTGCATTTTCACGACGGTGAGCCCTGAGAAAGGCCAGAAGCACCCTTCCGGCGAACCGCTGAAGACGCTGCAGTCGTTCCGCACCGCGCAGGATAACGGCGACGTCGATTTCGGCCAGAACCTCATCCCGCGCACCAGCGGCGCAATCCGCGTCGGTGATGAGGTCGAGATCCTTGCCCGTGGGCCTGCAAGAGCGTACGGCCCGGGCCAGGAGGAGGAGTTTGTTGACGTTGAGACAAACGTTGCCGCTGCGGTAGAGATTCACTGGCAGGGCACGGCAATCCGTGGCAACAATCAGCAGGTATTACTGGAGCAGCTGGAGCAGGCCGGTATTCGCGTACCCTATTCCTGTCGCGCGGGAATTTGCGGATGCTGCCGCATCAAGCTGGTAGAAGGTGAAGTGACTGCGCTGAAAAAATCTGCAGTGGGTGATGACGGGACCATTCTGTGCTGTAGCTGCGTACCAAAAACGTCCGTACAGCTGGAAGCTTAAACCGCCTGTTCGAGGCTGAAGGAATCGACGCGCAGCTGTGGCTTCAGCCTGTCGTTCATGACTTTGATGGCATCTCCAAGCTGCATCGTCCGCCCGGCAATCGTGACGCCGGGCTGCGCCAGCAGACAAAGCGCGGCATTTTCGCCCGGCTCAACCACTAACAGGCTCACCTCTTCGGCGGTATCGCTCAGATTGACGCTGGCCGCATCGCCCGTTGCCGGGGTCCAGCTCATACCATGCGCAAGAAAATGCCAGCTTTTTGGCATCTGCGGTTTCAGGAAACGAATGGCCACCAGCGCATTTAATACCAGCTCTGCGCGCTGCTCTTTTGAGAGCACCAGATCGCGGCATTTTTCTTCAAAGGAGAAATAAAGCGCAGCGTCATCAACGCAAAAGCCCGACGGGGAAAACGCGTCCGGGGTTAACATGCGGCGGGCAAAACGAGAACGAAACAACATGCCATTGGCTAAATCGAGCATCATTCGGTCATGCTCGTCGCAAAAATACCAGCGCCAGTTATCGTCAGGTTTAATTCGCATATCTCTCTCCCGTCCCCGAAACGTCCTGTACTAAAAATGTCCTGTTTGCCGCCTCGTTTATAACACCATTAATAAAAGACTATAATGTTTAAATAAGCAACAGTGACGGAATATAAAACAACCAGGGCTGGAAATAAAGCCCTGGTTGTCTGATAAGGAGAAAAGATTAGATATGCGTAACGATTTCTTTAATCAGCGGCGGCCCTTTGAAAATAAAGCCGGAATAAATTTGCACCAGCGACGCTCCCGCCGCCATCTTCTCGCGCGCAGCAATCACGGAGTCGATACCGCCGACGCCAATAATCGGCAGGCGTCCTTTTAATTCCGCAGACAGGGCGCGAATAATTTCGGTGCTTTTTAACTGCACCGGACGTCCGCTTAACCCACCCGCTTCGTCACAGTTTTTCATTCCCTGCACGAGGGAACGATCGAGCGTCGTATTGGTCGCAATCACACCATCAATATTATGACGAACTAAACTGTCGGCAACCTGGATCAATTCTTCAGCAGAAAGATCCGGCGCGATCTTAACCGCCACCGGAACATATTTATGGTGGATCGCCTGGAGTTCGTTTTGCTTATTTTTAATGGCGCTCAGAAGATCGTCCAGCGCTTCGCCATATTGTAAGGAACGCAGCCCCGGGGTATTGGGAGAAGAAATATTCACCGCAATATAACCGGCATAGGCGTAGACTTTTTCCATACAAATCAGGTAGTCATCTTTACCCTGCTCGACAGGCGTGTCTTTATTTTTGCCGATATTGATGCCTAATATTCCGTCAAAATGGGCTTTTTTAACGTTCTCTACCAGGTGATCAACACCGAGGTTATTAAAGCCCATGCGGTTGATCAGCCCTTCGGCTTCAACCAGGCGGAACAGGCGCGGCTTGTCATTTCCCGGCTGCGGGCGCGGGGTGACGGTGCCAATTTCAATGGAGCCAAAGCCCATCGCGCCCAGGGCGTCAATGCACTCGCCGTTTTTGTCCAGACCGGCCGCCAGACCCAGCGGATTTTTAAAGGTGAGCCCCATGCACTGCACGGGTTTTACCGGCACATGCTGGCGCACCAGCGCGGCCAGAGGCGTTCCGGTAATGCGACGTAACTGCTGGAATGTCAATTCATGAGCGCGCTCAGGGTCGAGCTGGAAAAGGGCTTTACGAACGAAGGGGTAGTACATGAACTCTCCTGGATTCCCGGTGTGCAAACCGGGAGGGGATTATGGGCGATCCGCGCGCGAAAGGGAATTGACCTGCGGCAAAAAAGCAGCGTAAAACGCAATCGTTTTCCTGCCCGTCTCATTCTTATGCACTTTTTCGCATTTAAATTGCAGATAAATCATTTAGTGGAATAACCGCGCGATGTCACACTCCTTCAAAATGTTATGAATGTTAGATAAAAGCAAACAATTGGTTATAAGGAGGAAGTATGCGCGTCATTACCCTGGCCGGAAGTCCACGATTCCCATCGCGCTCCAGCGCCCTGCTGGAATATGCCCGCGAAAAACTCAATGCCCTGGATGTGGAAGTGTGCCACTGGAACCTGCATAACTTCGAACCTGAAGATCTGCTCTATGCCCGTTTCGACAGCCCGGCGCTGAAAACGCTCATCGAGCAGCTTAACGGCGCTGACGGCTTAATTGTGGCGACGCCTATTTATAAAGCCTCTTTTTCCGGGGCGCTAAAAACGCTGCTCGATCTGCTTCCGGAACGCGCCCTGGACGGTAAGGTGGTGCTGCCGCTGGCAACGGGCGGTACGGTTGCCCATTTGCTGGCCGTAGATTACGCCCTCAAGCCGGTGCTGAACGCGCTGAAGGCGCAGGAGATCCTCCACGGCGTTTTCGCGGATGACTCCCAGGTCATCGACTATCAGCACAAACCCCACTTTACGCCCAACCTGCAAACCCGCCTCGATAACGCTCTGGAAACCTTCTGGCATGCCCTGCACCGTCGGGATATCCAGGCCCCGGCGTTTGGTCAGCCTCAAGGAGTCGCTCATGTTTAAAACGTTAACCCGCATCGGACTGGCTGGTCTGATGGCGCTGACCTCGCTGGCCCATGCCGCAGAAACGGCGCCGGAAAGTTTACGTATCGGCTATCAGAAAGGCAGCGTCAGCATGGTGCTGGCGAAAAGCCACCAGCTGCTGGAAAAACGCTACCCGAACACCAAATTCTCCTGGGTGGAGTTCCCGGCTGGCCCGCAGATGCTGGAGGCCCTGAACGTCGGCAGTATCGATATCGGCAGCACGGGCGATATTCCGCCGATATTCGCCCAGGCGGCGGGGGCGGACCTCGTCTATGTTGGCGTTGAGCCGCCCAAGCCGAAGGCCGAGGTGATTCTGGTGCCTGAAAACAGCGACATTAAAAGCGTCGCCGATCTTAAAGGTCATAAGGTGGCGTTTCAGAAGGGTTCCAGCTCGCACAACCTGCTCCTGCGCGCCCTGCAGGAGGCCGGGCTTAAGTTCACCGACATTCAGCCCGTTTACCTGACGCCTGCCGACGCGCGCGCTGCGTTCCAGCAGAAGAACGTGGATGCCTGGGCCATCTGGGATCCGTACTATTCCGCCGCGTTGCTGCAGGGCGGCGTTCGCGTGCTGAAAGACGGCACCACGCTGAAACAGACCGGCTCGTTCTATCTCGCCGCGCGTCCTTATGCGGAAAAGAACGGCGCATTTATTCAGGGCGTGCTGGATACCTTTACCCAGGCCGATGCGCTGACCCAGACCCAGCGTCAGGAGAGCATTGCCCTGCTGGCGAAAACCATGGGCTTACCTGAGCCGGTGATCGCGAGCTATCTCAACCACCGTCCGCCGACCACCATTACGCCCGTTGACGCACACGTCGCCACGCTTCAGCAGCAAACGGCTGACCTTTTCTATCAAAACCACCTGGTGCCAAAACAGGTCACTATTCGCGAACGCATCTGGCAGCCCGCAGGCAAAGAAGGAGCTAAATCATGAGTCTGAATCTTTTCTGGTTTTTACCCACCCACGGTGATGGACACTATCTTGGTACAGAAGAGGGCTCGCGCCCGGTTGACCACGGCTACCTGCAGCAGATTGCGCAGGCGGCGGACCGCATCGGTTTCACCGGGGTACTGATCCCAACCGGACGTTCATGTGAAGATGCCTGGCTGGTGGCTGCATCGATGATCCCGGTTACCCAGCGCCTGAAGTTCCTGGTGGCGTTACGCCCGAGCGTGGTCTCCCCCACCGTGGCGGCGCGTCAGGCGGCGACGCTTGACAGACTGTCCAACGGCCGCGCCCTGTTTAACCTG
The DNA here is from genome assembly GCF_045257065.1 of Enterobacter sp. PP-008-ECC_S150. Lineage (NCBI taxonomy): Bacteria > Pseudomonadati > Pseudomonadota > Gammaproteobacteria > Enterobacterales > Enterobacteriaceae > Enterobacter > Enterobacter sp. PP-008-ECC_S150. The sequence goes on from NZ_JBJHHG010000007.1 coordinate 195,172, forward strand.
GTGACGGGCAGCGACCCGCAGGAGCTGGCGGGCGATGGGGTGTTCCTCGATCATACCGAGCGCTACGAGGCCTCTGCCGAGTTCACGCGCGTCTGGAGACGCCTGCTGGAAGGCGAAACGGTTACCTTTGAAGGCAAGCATATCCACGTCCGCGACGCGAAGCTCTACTTCCCGCCGGTGCAGCAGCCGCGCCCGCCGCTCTATTTTGGCGGATCGTCGGACGTTGCCCAGGATCTGGCGGCCGAGCAGGTCGATCTCTATCTGACCTGGGGTGAACCGCCCGAGCTGGTGAAAGAAAAAATTGCCCAGGTACGCGCTAAAGCGGCCGCCCATGGCCGCAAGGTGCGCTTCGGTATTCGCCTGCACGTGATTGTGCGCGAAACCAATGAAGAAGCCTGGCAGGCCGCCGACCGTCTGATTTCCCATCTGGATGATGAGACCATCGCAAAGGCGCAGGCCGCGTTTGCCAAAACCGACTCCGTCGGACAGCACAGGATGGCGTCCCTGCACAACGGCAAGCGCGAGAACCTGGAGATTAGCCCGAACCTGTGGGCGGGCGTTGGCCTGGTGCGCGGCGGTGCAGGTACCGCGCTGGTCGGCGACGGCCCGACCGTGGCCGCGCGCATCAATGAATACGCCGAGCTGGGTATCGACAGCTTTATTCTCTCCGGCTATCCGCACCTGGAAGAGGCCTACAAGGTGGGCGAGCTGTTGTTCCCGCACCTGGATGTCGCCATTCCGGAGGTTCCGCAGCCGCAGCGGCTCCAGCTTCAGGGCGAAGCCGTGGCGAACGAGTTTATTCCACGCAAAGCCGCGCAGAGCTAAGGAGTGACCATGTCTGCCACCTCACAAAAATGGCTGCTGCGCGCCGCGCCGTGGTTTTTACCCGTCGGCATTGTGGCTCTCTGGCAGCTCGCGTCGTCCACCGGCTGGCTGTCGAGCCGCATTCTGCCCTCACCTGAGGGCGTTGTAGAAGCGTTCTGGTCGCTGAGCGTGAGCGGTGAGCTGTGGCAACATCTGGCGATCAGCTCCTGGCGCGCGGTAATCGGGTTTTCCATCGGCGGCAGCATCGGCCTGGCTCTGGGCCTGATCAGCGGCCTGTCCCGCTGGGGGGAGCGTCTGCTGGATACGTCGATACAGATGCTGCGTAACGTGCCGCATCTGGCGCTGATCCCGCTGGTTATCCTGTGGTTTGGAATCGATGAGAGCGCCAAGATCTTCCTCGTGGCGCTGGGCACATTGTTCCCGATCTACATCAACACCTGGCACGGCATCCGCAATATCGATCGCGGTCTGGTGGAGATGGCGCGCAGCTACGGCTTGTCGGGTTTTTCCCTCTTTGTTCACGTGATTCTGCCGGGCGCCCTGCCCTCCATTATGGTTGGGGTGCGTTTTGCGCTCGGCCTGATGTGGCTGACGCTGATTGTGGCAGAGACCATTTCGGCCAACTCCGGCATTGGCTACTTGGCGATGAATGCCCGCGAATTTCTGCAAACGGACGTGGTGGTGGTTGCCATCATTCTGTACGCCCTGCTCGGCAAACTTGCCGACGTCAGCGCCCAGTGGCTGGAACGCAGCTGGCTGCGCTGGAACCCGGCCTATACCCTTCAGGAGGCGAAAGCATGAATACTGCACGACTGAACCAGGGAACGCCGCTACTGCTGAACGGCGTGACCAAACGCTACGGTGAAAACACCATTCTGAACGGGCTGGATCTGCATATTCCCGCCGGCCAGTTTGTGGCCGTTGTCGGCCGCAGCGGCGGCGGCAAGAGTACCCTGCTACGGCTGCTGGCCGGACTGGAAGCCCCTAACGGCGGCGACATTCTGGCAGGGACAACGCCGCTTGCGAATATTCAGGACGATACCCGCATGATGTTCCAGGACGCGCGCCTGCTGCCGTGGAAGACGGTTATCGACAATGTCGGGCTCGGTCTTAAGGGCAGCTGGCGGGACGAAGCCCGTCAGGCGCTGGCCGCCGTTGGGCTGGAAAATCGAGCGGGTGAATGGCCTGCAGCCCTCTCGGGCGGGCAGAAGCAGCGCGTGGCGCTGGCGCGAGCGTTGATTCACCGTCCGGGCCTGCTGTTGCTTGATGAGCCCCTTGGCGCGCTCGACGCCCTGACGCGCATCGAAATGCAGGATCTGATTGTATCCCTGTGGCAGGCGCACGGCTTTACGGTACTGCTGGTGACGCATGACGTGAGCGAAGCCGTCGCGATGGCGGATCGGGTGCTGTTGATAGAGGATGGAAAAATTGGTCTGGATCTGACGGTTGATCTTCCTCGACCTCGTCGCGTGGGCTCGGCAAGACTGGCTGAGCTCGAAGCTGAGGTATTAGATCGAGTGATGAAGCGCGGGAGCACGGAGTTACAGCGAGCTAAGGCTAATGCCTGATGCCCGGCCCTCTCCCACAGGGCTGAGGGATCCCCACAAAATAATGCCAGCACAGTCGGCCCCCTCTCCATTGAGGGAGAGGGTTGGGGTGAGGGGGAGAACATACGGCTGTAGTGGTCATTCCGTTCACTTCATGTTCCTTGCTACTTTGTGACAAAATGACCGGTGAACGTGCCAGGGTGGCTCAATCGCCACCACCCTGGCGACCCGGGCTCCCGGCGGTAAATCGCCGCTTCGCGGTGCCCTCAGCTTATTCCTTCAGGCTATCGGGTCGGGCATGAGCCTGCAT
>NZ_JBJHHG010000080.1:0-721 GCF_045257065.1 Enterobacter sp. PP-008-ECC_S150
CTTATTCAAAGGCCTTACATTTCAAAAACTCTGCTTACCAGGCGCATTTCGCCCAGGGGATCACCATAATAAAATGCTGAGGCCTGGCCTTTGCGTAGTGCACGCATCACCTCAATACCTTTGATGGTGGCGTAAGCCGTCTTCATGGATTTAAATCCCAGCGTGGCGCCGATTATCCGTTTCAGTTTGCCATGATCGCATTCAATCACGTTGTTCCGGTACTTAATCTGTCGGTGTTCAACGTCAGACGGGCACCGGCCTTCGCGTTTGAGCAGAGCAAGCGCGCGACCATAGGCGGGCGCTTTATCCGTGTTGATGAATCGCGGGATCTGCCACTTCTTCACGTTGTTGAGGATTTTACCCAGAAACCGGTATGCAGCTTTGCTGTTACGACGGGAGGAGAGATAAAAATCGACAGTGCGGCCCCGGCTGTCGACGGCCCGGTACAGATACGCCCAGCGGCCATTGACCTTCACGTAGGTTTCATCCATGTGCCACGGGCAAAGATCGGAAGGGTTACGCCAGTACCAGCGCAGCCGTTTTTCCATTTCAGGCGCATAACGCTGAACCCAGCGGTAAATCGTGGAGTGATCGACATTCACTCCGCGTTCAGCCAGCATCTCCTGCAGCTCACGGTAACTGATGCCGTATTTGCAGTACCAGCGTACGGCCCACAGAATGATGTCACGCTGAAAATGCCGGCCTTTGAATGGGTTCATGT
>NZ_JBJHHG010000081.1:0-642 GCF_045257065.1 Enterobacter sp. PP-008-ECC_S150
GCCGGACATCAGCGCTATCTCTGCTCTCACTGCCGTAAAACATGGCAACTGCAGTTCACTTACACCGCTTCTCAACCCGGTACGCACCAGAAAATCATTGATATGGCCATGAATGGCGTTGGATGCCGGGCAACCGCCCGCATTATGGGCGTTGGCCTCAACACGATTTTCCGCCATTTAAAAAACTCAGGCCGCAGTCGGTAACCTCGCGCATACAGCCGGGCAGTGACGTCATCGTCTGCGCGGAAATGGACGAACAGTGGGGATACGTCGGGGCTAAATCGCGCCAGCGCTGGCTGTTTTACGCGTATGACAGGCTCCGGAAGACGGTTGTTGCGCACGTATTCGGTGAACGCACGATGGCGACGCTGGGGCGTCTTATGAGCCTGCTGTCACCCTTTGACGTGGTGATATGGATGACGGATGGCTGGCCGCTGTATGAATCCCGCCTGAAGGGAAAGCTGCACGTAATCAGCAAGCGATATACGCAGCGAATTGAGCGGCATAACCTGAATCTGAGGCAGCACCTGGCACGGCTGGGACGGAAGTCGCTGTCGTTCTCAAAATCGGTGGAGCTGCATGACAAAGTCATCGGGCATTATCTGAACATAAAACACTATCAATAAGTTGGAGTCATTACCC
>NZ_JBJHHG010000082.1:0-610 GCF_045257065.1 Enterobacter sp. PP-008-ECC_S150
GCTTAACCTTCGGGAGGGCGCTTACCACTTTGTGATTCATGACTGGGGTGAAGTCGTAACAAGGTAACCGTAGGGGAACCTGCGGTTGGATCACCTCCTTACCTTAAAGAACCTGCCTTTGCAGTGCTCACACAGATTGTCTGATGAAAAACAGCAGTAAAAACCTCTACAGGCTTGTAGCTCAGGTGGTTAGAGCGCACCCCTGATAAGGGTGAGGTCGGTGGTTCAAGTCCACTCAGGCCTACCAAATTTTTGCTGATGCTGCGTTGCGGCGACACTCACATACCTAAGTATGCTTCGTGTCACCACGCCTTGCCTCAACAAAAATTACCGGTACAGAGGTTGGCAAACGATGGGGCTATAGCTCAGCTGGGAGAGCGCCTGCTTTGCACGCAGGAGGTCTGCGGTTCGATCCCGCATAGCTCCACCATCTTTTACTGCGAACACAAGAAAACTTCAGAGTGAACCTGAAAAGGTGCACTGCGAAGTTTTGCTCTTTAAAAATCTGGATCAAGCTGAAAATTGAAACGACACACATGTTATGTGTGTTCGAGTCTCTCAAATTTTCGCAATCAGAAGTGAAACATCTTCGGGTTGTGAGGTTAAGCGA
>NZ_JBJHHG010000083.1:0-583 GCF_045257065.1 Enterobacter sp. PP-008-ECC_S150
TTGTTCAGCGACAGGTCAGCGCAGATGATTTCATGTGTTTTACTGTCAACGGCGAGATGCAGCTTACGCCAGATACGGCGGCGTTCCTGGCCATGCTTTTTGACTTTCCACTCGCCTTCACCGAAGACCTTCAGCCCGGTGGAATCAATTACCAGGTGTGCGATTTCACCCCGGGTGGACGTTTTGAAACTGACATTAACCGACTTTGCCCGCCTGCTGACACAGCTGTAATCCGGGCAGCGTAGCGGAACGTTCATCAGAGAAAAAATGGAATCAATAAAGCCCTGCGCAGCGCGCAGGGTCAGCCTGAATACGCGTTTAATGACCAGCACAGTCGTGATGGCAAGGTCAGAATAGCGCTGAGGTCTGCCTCGTGAAGAAGGTGTTGCTGACTCATACCAGGCCTGAATAGCTTCATCATCCAGCCAGAAAGTTATGGAGCCACGGTTGATGAGGGCTTTATTGTAGGTGGGCCAGTTGGTGATTTTGAACTTTTGCTTTGCCACGGAACGGTCTGCGTTGTCGGGAAGATGCGTGATCTGATCCTTCAACTCAGCAAAAGTTCGATTTATTCAACAAAGCC
>NZ_JBJHHG010000084.1:0-542 GCF_045257065.1 Enterobacter sp. PP-008-ECC_S150
TTCCTATATTGGCATCTCAGGCCAGACAGGCTTTGCGGGGTCAACCTTTGTCAGCGCATAGCGATATTTCTGCCACGCAGCGAGTTTTGGTTTATCTGCATCATCAATATAACCACCGTCAGAGGCATCCTTAAGCGGGGCGATAGTATGTGTGGCATATGTGATAAGGGATGCTTTTTTAGAGACTGCGTCAGCCTCAAGCTCTTCTGCTGAGCGAGGAGGGATATCACCCCATGCGGGCATCCCGTCATTGCCTGCAATGCGCACCAAACCATCAACGGTGCGATCCTGCGTGAATGCTGTGAATTGCTCAAGAGTTACATCAACCAGGTCAGACAAGTCCCACCCTGCGGCCTCATAATTGCCCAGTTCGGCAGTACGGAAAAATGCGTTATTCTTAGCGCTGTATTGATAATCAGCCATATCAGTTACCCCATGCAATATAATAAACCTCTTCGCCGAATGGCTGCGCATCCGTTCCTGTCACTCCGCTCCAGCACCGGCCATCAAAACCAAAACCCGCTTTGGTGAGATAAGTGACG
>NZ_JBJHHG010000085.1:0-541 GCF_045257065.1 Enterobacter sp. PP-008-ECC_S150
CAAAGGCAGGTTCTTTAAGGTAAGGAGGTGATCCAACCGCAGGTTCCCCTACGGTTACCTTGTTACGACTTCACCCCAGTCATGAATCACAAAGTGGTAAGCGCCCTCCCGAAGGTTAAGCTACCTACTTCTTTTGCAACCCACTCCCATGGTGTGACGGGCGGTGTGTACAAGGCCCGGGAACGTATTCACCGTAGCATTCTGATCTACGATTACTAGCGATTCCGACTTCATGGAGTCGAGTTGCAGACTCCAATCCGGACTACGACGCACTTTATGAGGTCCGCTTGCTCTCGCGAGGTCGCTTCTCTTTGTATGCGCCATTGTAGCACGTGTGTAGCCCTACTCGTAAGGGCCATGATGACTTGACGTCATCCCCACCTTCCTCCAGTTTATCACTGGCAGTCTCCTTTGAGTTCCCGGCCTAACCGCTGGCAACAAAGGATAAGGGTTGCGCTCGTTGCGGGACTTAACCCAACATTTCACAACACGAGCTGACGACAGCCATGCAGCACCTGTCTCAGAGTTCCCGAAGGCACCA
>NZ_JBJHHG010000086.1:0-521 GCF_045257065.1 Enterobacter sp. PP-008-ECC_S150
GTCCTCCCTGCGTCCGCTGATGGCCGGCAGCAGCCCGTCGTTGCCTGATGGATCCAACCCCTCCGCTGCTATAGTGCAGTCGGCTTCTGACGTTCAGTGCAGCCGTCTTCTGAAAACGACAAACAGCCAGAAAGGCTGTTACAGGCGATTTGATCTGCAACCTATTGGTTAAATTAATGTATCAAAAACGATGGTTTTTGTGACAGTCTTGAAAAGTCCTGACTTCTCCCGAAAAATGACTCCCCTCATGTAACAAAACTCGTTACTGTATCAACATAACAATAACCCCATAACTAATTAGCGAGAAAAGAATGAAAATCGGCTATGCACGTAAATCTACGCATCTTCAGGATGTGGCGCACCAGGTTGACGAACTAACAAAAGCTGGATGTGAGCAAATCGGCACTGTTGCAAATAGTCGGTGGTGATAAACTTATCATCCCCTTTTGCTGATGGAGCTGCACATGAACCCATTCAAAGGCCGGCATTTTCAGCGTGACATCATTCTGTGGGCCGTACGC